>CAZTDR010000015.1:0-42683 GCA_964612855.1 uncultured Coxiellaceae bacterium | reverse complement strand
TCTGCCGCTGAAAAGGTGGATTACGACGCAAAAAACGCGTCTAATCCACCCTACAGCAGTGTGGCGTGCCATGCCCGGCGGCTTCAACGAGATATGCAGCACGGACGGGCACGGCACGCCGTGCCCCTACAAAACAGATTGACGCAATTTCTTAACTCTTTGTATTAATACTATTTACTCCTTCCTGCAATATTCAAAAAACCGACTATACTTTTAATATAAGGTTTTTATTGTAAATACAATTTATTACAGAACGAGGTTGGTATGTCTCATAGTCGAATAGAAGTACTTAAACCAAAAACAATTTCCATAGTAGAAGATTATATGGAACAGGCGTCTTCTCTGCTCATTAAAACAGAAATACAAGAAATGAGCGAAATATTAGATGCAATTAAAGAATCTAAAACTGCAGAGGACTATAACTCTAGCGTAAATCGCTTATATTCGCTGTGCGTGATTCAAATCAAAAATATTGAAGAACGTAGCAATTTGGAGCAAAACGTGCAGAAATTGAAAGATAAAACCCAGTATGAAACCTCAAAATCAGCGCTAGACTCTAATATTATCTCTTCACTTAAAAGTAGTATTCAAGCGGTAAGAGCAATAGTGCAAACCGTACTCACTCTATTGAAAGAAGTAAACGCTGCGGTAATGACCCAAAAATTACTCGAAAATGATTTCCCCGGCTTGCAATCACGATTAAAAGAGGCATTAAAAAACTCTTCGTCGGGTGAGCATACTGTTAAAATTCAAAAAGTTAGCACAGAAATGGATGAAATCTTAAAAAAATCCACACAAATGAACCTTGCTTCTTTACAGAAAATTTATCAAGATCTTAGCGCTAAAGTAGCTCAAGCTGAAAAAAAACCTTCTCTTTTATCGACGCTTTTTGCGCGCTCCCTTTCTCCTGTTAAGAAGACGGATGAACCAAGAGCTACTTCATCACCCCATAAGACACGAGAAATTCACAAATAAGCCGCAGACCCACTCGACCATCACCCAACGCAGGGTGGATTACGGTGCCAAAAACGCACCGTGCCACCCTACTTTCTAAAACGCCAATATCATGCATCAAATAAATTTCCTACTAACCCCCACTCTCTTTTGTGTTATGTTCTTGCTTGTCAAACGTGGGGACTCTATCAAAAATGAAAATTGCTATCGTCTGTGACTGGTTAGTCACTTATGCCGGATCCGAACGAGTTCTAGAAGAACTTCTGGTTTGCTATCCTCAAGCTGACCTTTTTGCAGTGGTAGATTTTTTACCCGAAAAAGACCGGCATTTTTTACAAGGCAAAACCGTTACCACCACTTTTATTCAAAAACTCCCTTGGGCAAAAAAACACTATCGAGCCTATTTGAACTGGATGCCGCTCGCTATCGAACAACTCGATTTATCCGCCTATGATTTAATTATCTCCAGTTCTCATGCGGTAGCTAAAGGCGTTATTACAGGCCCTGATCAAATTCATGTGAGCTATGTCCATTCTCCCATGCGCTATGCCTGGGATCTTCAACATCAATATTTAAAAGAGAGCGGTCTTAATAAGGGTGTGAAAGGTTTTCTCGCACAATATTTGCTGCATAAAATGCGCTTATGGGACCAACGCACTGCCAATAATGTGGATTATTTTATCGCCAATTCTCACTACATCGCACGTCGGATTTTTAAAATTTATCGCCGCGAAGCAGAAGTCATTTATCCTCCTGTTAAAACCGCTTTATTTAAACCTGCTTCAAAAAAAGAAACGTTTTACCTTGCGGCTTCTCGACTGGTGCCTTATAAAAAAATGGAATTAATTGCGGCGAGTTTTGCTGATATGCCGGATAAAACATTAATCCTGATTGGAGATGGGCCTGACCTAGAAAAAGTGAAAGCCAACGCAGGGCCAAATGTCCAGATTTTAGGTTACCAACCGCAAGCTGTATTGTTGGATTATATGCAGCGCGCCAAGGCCTTCATATTCGCTGCGGAAGAAGATTTTGGTATTACGCTAGTTGAAGCCCAAGCGTGCGGGACTCCAGTCATTGCTTATGGAAAAGGGGGAGCGTTAGAAACAGTAAATGATTTAAGCCATCCCACTCCGACAGGACTCTTTTTTCCCCAGCAAGATAAAGCTTCTATTTGCCAAGCGGTGAAACAATTTGAAGCATCCCAAGATCAATTCACGGTGGAGCATTGCGTGGCCAATGCGGCGAGGTTTGCGCCGGAAGTGTTTCAGGAAAAAATTAAGAATTTTATCCGGAGTTCCCATTAAAAAGCGCGGGAACTCCCTTCTTGCTTAAGGGGGGAAATCGCCCCTAAAATCCACGGCGTTCAGTCAGAGGAGGATATACTCGCCGCACTTGAGATCGTGGGGTTTAAAATATCAGATTGCAAGATGTTGCCATTCAATTTTAATAAAAAAGCGGCGGAATAGCTCGCTATTTCGAGCATTTTTTGTGCCGCAAGATGCTGTTTTAAAACCCACAATCTCAAGTGCGGCGAGTATATATACCAATTCCAAAAATTATGGTATAAATCCTCGGTTTTAAACTAAAATTCAATTCCATTCCAAGGCGGTTTTTAAGTATGAAAATAGGACTTCCATCCGTAATACCCGTCATTATATCAGGCGGAGCGGGCAGCCGATTATGGCCCCTCTCGCGAGAAGCACACCCTAAGCCCTTCATTAAGTTAGCCGATGGGAAAAGCTTATTACAAAAAACGTTTAGTCGAGCCGGAGCTGCCGAGAACGTTCAAGAAATTTTAACAGTCACCAATCGAGAAGTTTTTTTTCATACTCAAGATGAATACCGTGCAGTTAATCCTGCTATCAAAACCTCTTATATTCTGGAGCCGATAGGACGCAATACCGCTCCTGCTGTTGCAGCTGCTGCTTTGCATTTAGCCGATAGCCATGAAAAAAATACGATTTTATTGGTTCTCCCTGCAGATCACTTAATTAACGATCAGGAAAATTTTATACGCTCCGTGAATGAAGCCGTCCGCTTAGCACAACAAGGCTATCTCGTGACATTCGGCATGAAACCTCATACACCGGAAACCGGCTATGGTTATCTAGAGATCGATGGCAGCCAACAACTTTTAAAAACGGCTTCATCGGATATTTCCACTTATCGCGTCTTACGATTTGTTGAAAAACCCAACGCAGAGCTCGCCCGACAATATGTCGATTCAGGCAATCATTTTTGGAACTCCGGCATGTTTTGCTTCAGCATTGACACATTGCTCAATGAAATGCAGCAACATGCGCCAGATTTGTTAAACAGTGTACAACATTCTCTTACGATTACACAAAACAGACCCCGTTCCGGTAATTATCTTGAATTAGACAGCGAGTCGTTTGCTGCCGTTCAAGACATTTCCATTGATTATGCCTTAATGGAAAAATCACACCGTGTCGCAGCGGTTGCCTGTGATTTTGGTTGGAATGATATTGGCTCCTGGAATGCGTTAAGTGAACTGACGCAAGCCGATGATGAAGGCAATCGCATTTTAGGCGATAGCATATTGCATGATACCGCTAACTGCTACATTCATGGCACTGATCGCATCATAGGCACGGTAGGGTTAGATAACTTGGTTATTGTAGACATGCCCGATGCATTGTTAGTCGCTGACCGCAATCGCACCCAAGATGTTAAACATGTTGTGCAACGCTTAAAACACATGGGCAATGAAGTCGTCAAATTACATCGCGAAGTCCATCGTCCTTGGGGCTCTTATACGGTATTAGATGAGGGTGAAAATTTTAAGATGAAGCGCATCAAAGTAAAACCCGGTGCTTCCCTCTCTTTGCAAATGCACTATCATCGCAGTGAACATTGGATTGTGGTAAAAGGGACCGCATTAGTCGTCAATGGCGACAAGCAATTTATCGTTAATGCAAATGAATCCACCTTTATTCCTGCCGGCCATCAACATCGATTAGAAAACCCCGGAAAAATTGATTTAATTATTGTTGAAGTGCAAAGTGGTGCGTATTTAGGTGAAGATGATATTGTACGGTTTGAAGATAAATATGGTCGGGTGCCGCAAGTAGTATAGAAAAGTGGTGGGCACGCTGCGCGTTGTCCACCAAAGCGTTAAGATAATTGCATTAACATTTTTTCGGAGCTTCGATGAAAAAGAAAGTTGCATTAATTACAGGGATCACCGGACAAGACGGTGCGTATTTAGCTGAGTTTTTATTGACTAAAGGTTATGAAGTCCACGGTATTCGTCGTCGCTCCTCGTTATTTAATACCGATCGCATCGATCACCTCTATCAAGACCCGCATGAAAAAGATTGCCGTTTGTTTTTGCATTACGGCGATCTCACGGATGCAACGAGCTTAATGCGCGTCATTCAACAAGTTCAACCCGACGAAATTTACAATCTTGCAGCACAAAGCCATGTAGCCGTTTCTTTTGAAGAACCCGAATACACCGCCAACTCCGATGCTTTAGGCTCACTACGCATTTTAGAAGCCATTCGTATTTTAGACTTAACGAAAAAAACACGTTTTTATCAAGCATCGACCTCTGAATTGTATGGATTAGTGCAAGAAACGCCTCAAAAAGAAACAACACCCTTTTATCCACGCTCACCTTACGCGGTTGCTAAACTCTATGCTTACTGGATTACGGTAAACTACCGTGAAGCATATGGTATTTACGCTTGCAATGGCATTTTATTTAATCACGAATCGCCTATTCGCGGCGAAACCTTCGTTACCCGAAAAATTACTCGCGCACTCGCTCGCATTAAAATGGGATTACAAGAACGTTTATATCTCGGTAATCTGTCCGCATTACGCGACTGGGGCCACGCGCGTGATTATGTTGAAATGCAATGGTTGATGTTACAACAAGACACGCCAGAAGATTTTGTCATTGCAACCGGCGAGCAACACAGCGTCAAAGAATTCGTCACTCTCGCAGCCGCTGAATTAGGCATACACATTGACTGGCGTGGCGAAGGTGTAGATGAAAAAGGGTATGAAAAGAAAACAGGCAAATGCATTATTGAAGTTGATCCTCGTTATTTCCGTCCTTCGGAAGTGGAAACCTTACTCGGCGATCCCACCAAAGCAAAAACTAAATTAGGCTGGGTACCACAAACCAGTTTCAAAGAATTAGTCATTGAAATGGTTCGCTCCGATTACCAAGAAGCGCAACGTGATCATTTGGTCATGCAGCACGGTCATAAATATTTCGCTTATCACGAATAACCTAGGGTGTCTTATGCAAATACCGGTTTACCAACCTTATTTTCATGGTAATGAAAAACGTTACGTTAACGAATGTTTAGATTCCAGTTGGATTTCGTCCAAAGGAAAATTCATTGGCGAATTTGAAGAAAAATTCGCGCAATATATTGACTCGCCGTATGCAACATCCGTTTGCAATGGGACAGTCGCTTTGCATTTAGCTTTGCTTGCGATCGATCTTAAGCCAGGTGATGAAGTCATTGTTCCTACGTTAACCTATGTGGCCTCTGTGAACACCATTGTGCAAACCGGTGCAAAACCCGTTTTTGTCGACTCGTTGTCTGAAACGTGGCAAATCGATCCAGCCGATGTGCGTCGCAAAATTACACCCAAAACACGCGCTATCATGGCAGTCCATTTATATGGCCATCCCTGTGATATGCAAGCGTTAATGGCCATTTGCCAAGAACACCAGCTACTTTTAATTGAAGATTGCGCCGAAGCCTTTGGTACCTATTACCAAGGTCAGCATGTAGGCACGTTTGGTGATATTGCTACCTTTAGTTTTTTTGGCAATAAAACATTGACCACCGGCGAAGGTGGCATGGTCAGCATGAAAGATTCTGCTATTTATGCCCGCGCTGCTCATTTAAAAAACCAAGGTGTATCCCAGAGTGTGCAGTATTGGCATGATATCGTGGGTTACAACTACCGCATGACCAATATTTGCGCTGCAATTGGTTTAGCACAATTAGAAAAAGTCGATGAAATTTTAGCGAAGAAACGTCAATTGGCAGAATGGTATCGCGAAGGCTTAAAAAATCTGCCGCTCATTACCCACAACGAAATCGGCGATGTACGTCACTCTTTTTGGATGTGCTCGATTTTATTAAATGACGCAAAACATCGCGATAGTTTACGCGATCATCTCAAAAAAGATGGCATTGAAACACGTCCACTCTTCTATCCCGCACACTTAATGTCCATGTACGCCCAAACCGGTGAGCAACATCCCATCGCGGAATCGTTAGGCAGTCGTGGCATTAACTTACCGAGCTTTCCAGGCATGACGCTTGAACAAGCCAATAAAGTAATCCAAAAGATTCAGGAGTATTTTGCTTGAACTCTACCGGAACCTATGTAAGAAACATCTGGGAATCACGTCATTTTTGGACACATTTGGCATTCTCTGACATTCGGACAAAATACCGTCGCTCCCTATTAGGACTGGCTTGGGCCTTGATTCAGCCCTTGTCGTTGACATTGCTACTCGCTTTTATTATGGGAAATTTCTTTCATTCTCCCATCAATGACTATGCGCCTTTCATTTTTTCAGGACTGATTTTTTGGGAATTTATTACCGCATCGGCAGTCCATGGTTGCATGTCTTTTATTAATGCAGAAGGCTATATCAAACAATTCCGTCATCCATTAATCATTTACACCTTGCGCAATGTCATTCCTAATATGATTAATTTATTATGCGCTTTCGCCGGGTTAGTTGTTTGGGTGTTATGCTGGAAACCCAGTCACTTTGGCGTAAGCTGGTTGTCATTTGCTTTATCTTTTCCACTGGTGTTTTTTTTCGCGTGGCCAATTTGTTCTATTACTGCCTTTATTGGGGTACGTTTTCGGGATTTTGCGCAATTGATATTAATTGGGTTACAAATCGTCTATTACGTTTCGCCCATTTTTTTCATGCCAAAATTATTTATCGAAGCACACTTGGGCTTTTTAGTGGAATATAACCCCATTTATCATTTATTAAATTTATTTCGCCTGCCCTTACTGGAAGGCACCTGGCCCGCTTTCAGTGATTACACTTATGTAGTACTGACTAGCCTTTTGCTTTGGTTAATTGCTTGGTCCATGGTTCGTCGTCACGAAAATAAAGTCATTTTTTATTTGTAGAGGAATGTTAGGTGAGTTTAGTTAAATTAGATAATGTAGACTTACATTACTCGTCACTGTCTTTTCGCGAAACATCGTTAAAAGCCTATATGTTTAAAATGTTGGGATTAAAACGCAAGCAACCTCTTCCCAATGTTCATGCTTTAAAAAATATCCACTTGGAAATTAAAGCGGGTGAACGCGTTGGTTTAATTGGGCATAACGGCGCAGGCAAAAGCACCTTATTAAAAGCGATTGCCGGTTTATATCCTATTTCTTCAGGCAAACGTCAGGTCAAAGGAAAAATTCGCGCCTTATTTGAATTGCATCTGGGCTTTGAGTCAGAAGCAACGGGGCGCGAAAATATTTTATATCGCGGCTTATTGCTAGGCCAAACACCTAAACAAATGCTGCACTTGATGGATGAAATTATAGCCTTCGCCGATATTGGCTCTTTTATTGATTATCCAATTAAAACTTATTCGGCAGGTATGTTAGTACGCTTAGCATTTGCCATTTCCACAGCCATTCCGGGCGACTTATTATTATTAGATGAAGTCATTGGTGCAGGCGATGCCGATTTTCTCGCTAAATCAAAAAAGCGCATTAATCAATTGATTCAAAATGCAGAAATGATGGTGTTAGCCTCTCATGATTTTGCTTCGCTACGGGCATTGTGTAACCGCGCTATTGTAATGGATCACGGCAATAAATTGTTTGATGGAACGGTAGAAGATGCAATTGACTGCTATCAAAATGTGATGAATATAGGGAAATAATTATTGTGGATAACAACAAAGATAAGCGTATTTTATGGTTGATCAACCATACCACTTTACGAGAATTTGAAGTCCCTTTATTGATTTCATTAGGATATGAAGTTTATACGCCCAAGTGTATTCCAGACCTGATTTATGAATGGAGTGGTTCTGTTGATTATACATATGATAATACCCTCACTATTCCCGAAGAAAAATTACAAATTTTAAATCAACATGATTTTTACGAAAAACCTTTGACCCAACCGATTGTCTCAATTATCAATCGTTACTTCGGTACGGCTTTTTGTGTTTTTTATCCTAACCTATTTGAACAAATCACGCGTCAATTTAATGGTAGAATTTTATTACGCGCATTCGGATTAGATAAATCGTCCACTTACAGCCAAATTTTACGCGTCAGTTGCGGCAATGATTTTCTTTCGCGTTTAAAATTGTTAGGCGATCGTTTTTGGTTTTCTCAATCTTATACCAATTTACACGAAATAGAGGACGATGCGCTTAAATTAAGAAAAGTGGATCATCCTTTAGGTTTACCCGATAGTTTTTTCGAAAAACAAAATACTTGGGTTGGCGGCATAAAAAAAATATTGTTTTTCTGCTCGCGTATCAAAGCTTCCCCTTCCTATTATGGAAAAATTTACGCAGCGTTTAAAAAAAATTTTGGCGACATACCACACCATATTGCCGGCACACAACCTATTCCCGTCAAAGATTCCTGTGTCGCAGGCCATCAGCCCCGCGCTACCATTGATAAATGGCTGCAAACTTACGATGTCATGTTTTATCATTCGGAAGAACCAAGACACCTACATTATCATCCGCTGGAGGCCATCATTTTTGGTATGCCTCTCGTTTATATGAAACAAGGCATCCTTGGTCAGTTAGGCGGAGAGCATCAGCCCGGCGCGTGTCTCTCTATTAATGAAGCACGGCAAAAAATTGGACGCATTCTCAATGGTGATAAGACATTGATTGAAAATATCCGTCAATCGCAAAGAAGAATGCTCGAAAGTTTCAGCCTTGATTTTAACTTACGTGAATGGCAAACCCATTTTGTCAATAAAGTCATGGCCACCCCGCTCGCGCCAGATAGTTCCTCAACAAAAACGATAGGCGTTTTTCTTCCCGTTGGATATCGCGGAGGGAGTTTAAATGGGGCGAAAAATATTGCAAAAATGTTACATCTTGGCAGTCGTCAAGAGGGAGAGCCCGTTAATGTCATTTTTTCCTGCGTCGCCAACGAATATAACATACAAGAAGATTTTGCAGACTTATTGGAATTAGGTATTTCTGTGAGTGAAACACACTGGAAACAAGTTTCCAAACAACAAGTTGAAATCATGCTTAAATTATCAGGCGAAAATCAACCTTTAACTCACCCAGAATATACTATCCCAACCCAAGGTGTTTCTAACTTCAATGAATGTGATTTTTGGTTTATTGTTTCCGATCGGGTTGCAAAGCCGCTTGCGCCAATTAAACCTTACGGCATGATGATTTACGATTATATTCAACGTTATGTTCCCCAAATTTTTGATCCGGCTTTTTCCGATGCGCATTTTATATCGACTGCACGCCATGCCCAATTTGTATTTGCAACCACTCCCACAACCCTCAATGATACTATTCAATATGCGGGGTTATCGCCTTATCGCACGCATCTTGCGCCAATGGAATTTGACACGTTAGATTATCCCGCTAGCAACAGAAAAATAGCCGATCATTATTTTCTTTGGCCTACTAATACCACGCCGCATAAAAATCATGTCAATGCCATTAAAGCTCTCGATATTTATTATCGAAAACTCGATGGCAAACTCAAAGTTGTCATGACAGGCCCCGGCACAGACGTATTTAATCATTCCGCAGATGCGGTAGAACGGCCCTATTTAAGAGAAGTGATTATGGCCATGCATGAATATCCGATGGTAAAAGACAATTTAATAATTGTCGGCAATTTAACAAAGGGCGATTACATTTCCACACTGCAATCCGCAAAATTTCTCTGGCATCCCGCCATTATTGATAATGGCACTTATGCGGTGGTTGAAGCCGCTTATTATGGCATTCCCGCTCTAAGCAGTAACTATCCACAAATGAACTTTATGAATAAGCGATTTAATTTAGATTTAAATTTCTGTGAATCGACACAACCAGAAAACATGGCCTTGCAACTTAAAATGATGGAAGAACAGTATCAAACGAAGCAGCAACATCTTCCTAAAAAAGAATTCTTGGACCAATTTGGTTATAAAAAAATTGCGCCTGAATTTTGGAATCTGATCCGAGGTTTACTATGAAAAAAAGCATTGGAGTTTTTTTAGCATACTCCCCCGATCAATCTATTAAGAGCCATGGGATCAGTCGTTTATTATCCTTCATGCTAAATGGTATGTTGCAAAATGATGACAATAACGTCGTGATTGCGACCCCAGCCTGGTTTGAAAAAAGCATCACCGAATTCATGCAAGACCAGCAGATTGATATTAAAAAAATTGAATTATTAACCACAGAGGGTGTACCTTATTTATTGCGAATCAAAGATTTTTTGTCCAAAAGAAAAGAATCCATGCAAGTCACACCCGGATTGGGAGAGAAAACGTTTTTACAGCGTTTGTTTAAAAAAGGAGAAAACAGCCTATTTAATTTATTTATGCACTGGGTTTCTATTTCTTCCACGCCAACCTTCATTTTAACTTCTCTGTGCATCAGCCTAGTTGGCCTATTGCTTTCTCCCCTATTGTTGTTAGGCGCAATCAGTTATATTACTTTTCGTATCATGCGAAAAGCTTATTGCATGAACAAAGGGCGCGTCGGAAAAATCTTAGCCACGCCGAACTATTTTTTCACTCAAAATCGCCTTGCTCGGCTGATTGTTTCCCAATTAGCAGAACTCCGTCATAATCTTTTTGCCCGCACCGTTTATCATGAATTACGTGAAAGAGAATTAAGCAAATTAATTCGTCTCATTAATGCTCGCCCTGATATTTCGGTTTGGTTTATTCCTACTTTATTTTGGCCAGAAATTAAAAAAATTAAAGCTAAAAAAGTGATTGCTGCACCTGACATTGTTTTTGTCGACTTTCCTGCCTATTTTTCTGATGAAGCTTCTATATCGACTTATAATAGAATTACTGAAACAATTGCTGCCGGTGACCATTTCATTTGCTACAGCGAACATGTCAAACAGCGGCACTTAGTGCAAGCATTCGCGGTTGACCCTAACAAAATAACCGTCATCTCGCATGGCTCAATTGATTTAAGCACTTTGTTCAATAAAAACATGGCAAAAAAAGCTGGCATGACGCAGCGTCATCAATCTATTCAAATTTTGCAAAATTATCAAAAATGCGCACTACAAAATCATGCTTATTTAAGTGACTATAATCTTAGCGATATGCGTTTTATTTTTTATTCTTCCCAACTACGTCCTTATAAAAACTTCCATAATCTTGTCCGAGCCTATGAAATTTTATTACGCGATCGTTTTATTAACGTCAAATTAGTTGTAACCGGTGATATCAAAGCTGACCCCGTTTTATATCAATATATTTTAGATAAACGATTACAATTTGATGTCATTTCTTTATATGACATCCCAGCCGATGTGCTCGCAGCTTTAAATCACTTGGCCGTTTGTGCGGTCAATCCAACGTTATTTGAAGGCGGCTTTCCATTCACGTTCACGGAAGCCTATTCTGTCGGCACCCCTTCCATCATGAGCAACATTCCTGCTGTAAGAGCTGAAATCCAAGATCCTACACTGGTCGAACACATGTTATTTGATCCACACGATGTGAAAGATATGGTAAACAAAATAGAATTTGCCATCAGTCATCCTGAGAAACTGTTTGAATTGCAAGCACCCTTGTACCAAAAATTTAAACAGCGTGATTGGAAATTAGTTGCTAATGAATATGTTAACTTATTAACGGATTTTTCGCGGCCTGCTCATGTCAATGTTTAAAAATGCACTCATCATTTTAGGTTGTGGTGGTCACGCACGCAGTGTGGCTGATGTGGCACTAGCAAATGGCATAGAAGAATTGATTTTTGTCGATGATAATGCGCGCCCGCAAGAAAAAATTTGGGAATTTAATGTCTTAAAAAATCTCCCCTCCATCACTGCGCCGATCATTATTGCCCTTGGCGATAATCAGCAGCGCGCTGACCGCTTTGCTCAACAAAAAAACGTGACTTCTCTCATCGCTTTAAGCGCACACATCGGAAAAAATGCACGCATTGAACCGGGCGTGTTTGTTGCAAATGGTGCGCACATCGGTCCTAATGCCCAAATTGGGGCAAATACCATTATTAATACGCATGCTGTGATTGAGCATGATTGTACCATTGGCAAACACTGTCATATTTCCGTGAATGCGACTGTGGCAGGGAAATGTGACATCGGTGATTTTGTCATGCTGGGTGCAGGTGCAACGGTTATCGATGGAATAAAAATTTGCTCAAATGTTATCATTGGTGCCGGTGCAGTTGTCATTCAGGACATCACTGAACCTGGCACCTATGTTGGAATTCCTGCACGCAAAAAAGAATAATCAAACTATCACAATTTCCCATTCAGAACGTGCGTTCATCTCCGCTCTACTCATTACTAAAATGGCACTTGTCGGGGCATGGCGTGCCCCTACAAAAAAAGTCTTACGCAACAACATCGGACAAGCGCAAGACGACATAGAGTGACAGCAAGCTCTAGTAAATCACGACAAATTCGCTGCAAGATAAAAGTCTAAAATTCGCATCTTGAGAATATCAATAAGTTAGATCACTTAATGCGTTAAATAAAGTTATAAAATAAGTAGATGAAGCCCTCTCATGCCAAGCTTGTCTTACTAGAAGCCCAACATCAAACCAGGGTTATTGATATATTTACTGAAGCTTTTTGCCTTTCAGAGCCGATGACTCGTTATGTCGGCATGACTTATCCAGAATTCACACCTTTCGCTCAAGCGGTCGTCAAAAAAGCGATAGAAGACCGCTTAAGTGTCGTTGCTGTTGAAAATGGAAAAGTCATAGCGTGTACGTTAGTTGAAGATATGACGGCGCCGTTGATAATTAACTTCCCAGTTACCCCTAAATTTGATCCCATCTTTAGTTTACTAGAAAATTTAAGTCAGGATTTTTTTAAAAAAAAGACATTGAAAGCACATGATGTGGCTCATTTATTTATTACTGCTGTTTCTGAAAAACATAGGAACCAGGGTTTGTCTAAATTAGTCAATTTCGGCGCCATTGAACTCGCAACAGAAAAAAAATTTTCTTTTATGTTCAGCGAACTCACCCATAATTTAAATGCAAAAGGTCTAGTTAAATATCTAGAATATGAAAAGATGTTACTAGGCTCGATTAAATACGACGAATATATATTTAATGGTATAAAACCATTTGCCAATCTGCCTGGAAAGGCAGATGCCTATCTTTGGAGCTTGGCTAAAAAAATAAAAATCAACGATATTTAAGGTATAATGATAATAGGGTGCAGATCGCACCCTATTTTGTATGGGTTTAACGAGATTAACCTATCGTTAATTGTGCCTCAATATCTTGCCTCGTTTTTTCATCCATTCTCTTGAAACCTTTTACATCTTTCAAACCGTCAAGAGATTTAAAATCGCCGTGCTTTTTACGATAAGAGACGATGGCTTTTGCTTTTGTTACGCTTAATCCTTTGACTGCAGCAAATTCTTTGGCTGTCGCTTTGTTGATATTTATTTTGTCAGCATGTGCTGCATCGGCTTGCGCAGCAGCAACTGCTGGGTGTTGGTTTTGGGTAGTCGCCTCTTTGTTTGCATCTGCAGCAAATACAGTGGAAGCTAAACCCATCGCAGTGATAGCTGCAATAAAAGTACGATAAAAAGACATAGTGTAATTCCTTAAGTCATTATAAAAATGGTTTAAGTCCCTTCTGGTACGGAGAATCCTTAATCGTGAATATAACTACCCGAGAAACGGCATAGTAAAAAATGGATAGTTTTGGATGGAAAAGGGAAATTAGTATCAGGAGGAACGGGGTTGTCGCTAATTAACTTTACTCGTTAATTAGGATAGTTAGTTTATGGCATTGGAATGGAATGAAGTCAAGTAAATATTTGCTGCATCGCATGATGGGCAAAGCGCCGCGTGCCCACCGGACTTACCATAGAGATAACAAGTGTTCTTTATTACCTTTTTACAAAATTATGTTAGACTCAAATCCCATTATTGTCATCCTAATAGGATCTGATTCCATGCTAAGAAAGGCCATTTTTACACTTATATTAGCAAACTCGATGTCTATCGCTTTTGCAGCCGACGTCATTCCTGTCCCCACCCAGCCTCAACAGCCCACTATAACCCCTGCCATTCCTAATATTGATGCAAAGGGATATATTTTAATGGATGCCAATAGCGGTAAAGTTATCGCTGAAAAAAATGCAGATGTGCGCATGGCACCTGCGAGCTTAACCAAATTGATGACGATGTATGTCATCTCTAATGCATTAAAAAATAATAGCATTCATCTTGATGACAACGTTCCTGTGAGTGAAAAAGCGTGGCGAACAGGCGGTTCTCGCATGTTCATTAAAGTAAATAATGAAGTGTCGGTTCGCAATTTATTGCAAGGGATTGTGGTTGCTTCAGGTAATGATGCCAGTGTTGCGATGGCTGAATACATTGGCGGCACCGAAGAAGCATTTGCCGGCCTGATGAACACGCAAGCCCAATTGATTGGCATGAAAAACAGCCATTTTGTTGATAGTAATGGTCTGCCCAATGCTAACCATTATTCTACCGCACGGGATTTAGCTTTATTAGCCCAAGCCATTATTCGAAACTTTCCAGAAGACTATCGACTGTATTCCGAAAAATGGTTTACCTACAATAATATTCGTCAACCCAACCGCAACCGATTGTTATGGCGTTTTCAATATGCGGATGGCCTGAAAACAGGCCATACCGATGAAGCCGGTTATTGCTTAGTCGGCTCTGCCATGAAAGATGGCACGCGTCTTATTAGTGTGGTAATGGGAACCCCGAGCGATTCTGTCCGCACAGAAGATTCCATGCGTTTATTGACCTATGGATTCCGTTTCTATGAAACACATAAACTTTATAATCGCGATATCGTCCTGACAAAAGCACGTGTGTGGAAAGGCAAAGAGAAACAAGTCGACTTAGGTGTTGCCAAGGATTTCTATGTCACGATTCCAGCAGGGCAATATAAAAATATTCAAGCCACTTTACAATTGAATGAACCGATTAAAGCGCCGGTTTTAAAAGGCCAGTCTTATGGGATAGTCAAAGTGACACTCAATGGGCAAGTCTTAGCAACCGAACCTTTAGTCGCATTAGCCGACAATAAAAAAGGCGGTTTATGGCGCAGTATGACAGACTCGCTGCATTTTAGTTTTAACCGTTTGTTTTCACACTCTCATCAACAGGCCAATAATGGGTAATGCTGAATAAGTAGCTTTGTGGGGGATACGGCGCAAAAACCCGTACCGTGTATCCCCTACAAAGCGCCAAATACCAAAAAAGAATGAGAACATAATGACCGACACTCACGATTCCCCTTTTCAATTTCCTTGTGAATTTCTGATTAAAGTATTTGGCCAAGCATCCGATCAATTTGAATTGGAAGTCTTGACGATTATTCGTAAACATATTCCCGAGTTACGAGAAAATGCCCTGGTTTGCCGACCCAGCAAAGATGGAAAATACCTCGCGATCACCATCACAATAACGGCCGAAAGCAAAGCGCAGCTCGATGACATCTATCGTGACTTAAGCGCAAACCCACATGTTTTAATGGCATTATAATGACGGCAACACAGGTGATTGTACGCTTACTCGGTCGACAGAATTATGAATTATCCTGGCGCGCGATGCAGCAATTTACCCAGCAACGCGATGAACAAACCTGTGATGAAATTTGGTTATTGGAACATGATCCGGTTTTCACCCAAGGTCAAAATGGAAAAGCCGAGCACATCTTAAATGCAGGTAACATTCCTATTATACAAACAGATCGCGGCGGCCAAGTAACCTATCATGGACCTGGGCAGTTAGTGGCTTATGTGCTGGTGGATTTAAAACGAAAAAAACTGAATGTACGAGAAATTGTCACAGTCCTGGAAAAATCCGTTATCCAAGTATTAGCGGATTATGCTATTGCCGCACAAGCTAAGTGCGAAGCACCCGGTGTTTATACTCAAGATAAAAAAATATGCTCCGTCGGTTTGCGCATTCGTAAAGGTTGCTCTTATCATGGATTAGCCCTTAACGTAAATATGGCCTTAGAACCGTTTTTACGCATAAACCCCTGTGGTTTCAAGCAATTAGCCATGACCCAAATTGCCGATTTTGAACCCTCTGTTGATTTAAACTCTATTACAACTCAGCTAATGGATTATTTAATTAAGAATTTGGGTTATACTCATTCGCTGATTAAAACGGGAATGTAATACTATGCAAGATGACGCACCCACTCTTTCTTCCTCCAGCCCCAAGCAGCGCGGCGCTGAAAAATTAGCACGTATCCCCATTAAAATTGAACCGACCCTAGAACCTTTGCGTAAACCGGACTGGATCCGCATCCGCATTCCAACCACACCAGCGGTCGCTGACTTAAAAAAAATCTTGCGTGACAATAAATTGGTAACCGTGTGTGAAGAAGCTTCCTGCCCCAATCTTTCTGAATGTTTCAGTCACGGCACGGCTACTTTCATGATTATGGGTGACAAATGCACACGCCGCTGCAGTTTTTGCGATGTCGCACACGGCCGCCCTGATCCGCTCGATCCTAATGAGCCGATCAATCTAGCAAAAACAATCGCACAAATGGGCTTGCGTTATGTCGTTATTACCTCAGTAGATCGAGATGATTTACGGGATGGCGGTGCGAGTCATTTTACAGCTTGTTTAAAAGCCATACGCGCTGAGAATCCCCACATCACCATTGAAACATTAGTGCCGGATTATCGCGGTAGAATGGTCATTGCGTTAGATGAAACAGCCCATGCATTACCAGATGTCTTCAACCATAATATTGAAACCGTTCCTCGCCTCTATAAACAAGCGCGCCCGGGTTCGGATTATGTGCACTCATTGCATTTGCTACAGCAATTTAAGGAACGTTTCCCGCAAGTTCCAACTAAGTCCGGCTTAATGCTCGGATTAGGTGAGACCGATGCAGAAATTAAACAAACATTAATGGATTTGCGAGAACATGATGTCGATATGTTAACACTCGGACAATATTTACAACCGAGTAAATTTCATATTCCGGTGACCCATTATGTGACACCGCAGCAATTTAAAGAATTAGCTGAATTTGCTGAAGCCATTGGTTTTAAAAATGTAGCGAGTGGGCCGCTAGTGCGCTCCTCTTATCATGCGGATAAACAGGCGGCAGGAGAGGTTGTTTCTTAATTATCGGGTGGGCACGCGGCACTTTTGCCCACTCTACAAAAACCATCATACCCAATAAAAGCGTTGGTGAAGATGAGAGTGGAGAATTTTAAACACTTATGTCAGATGTATTAAGCCCAATACTACAATGGATCAATACCCACCCCGAATTGGCAGGGCTTATTACCTTCGGAATTTCAACAGCAGAATCCGTTGCCATTATTGGTACGATCATCCCTGGCACTGTCATGATGACAGCCATTGGTACGCTTGCCGGGGCTGGCGTTATTCCTCTCTGGCCTACTCTTATTTGGGCGATCCTCGGCGCGATCGTTGGCGATGGGATCAGTTATTGGCTGGGGCGGCATTTCAATGAACGCCTGCCTTTCATCTGGCCTTTTCGCAAATACCCTAACCTCCTACAAAATGGCGAAAATTTTTTTCATAAATACGGCTCGATGAGCGTTCTTATCGGACGATTTGTCGGCCCAGTTCGCGCTTTAGTTCCGCTCGTCGCTGGCATGCTGGGCATGAAGCCTGTACGGTTTTATATTGCAAATATTTTATCGGCTATCGGTTGGGCACCCATCTACATGTTACCCGGTATTTTATTAGGCGCCGCCTCACTTGAACTACCCCCTGAAGTTGCGATGCACGTTATCTTCGCCTTGCTGATGACCCTATTGTTTATTATGTTTAGTATTTGGTTAATTCAACGCTTACTCACGTTAATCAGTCGGCAAGTAGATCAATTCTTGACGGGAATTTGGAATCGTCTTGCACATTCTTCGTATTTTCATTTGATTCCTCGTTTATTAAAACACCGTGACCCCGTCAAAACGCATGGACAATTAGTATTAACTTTTTATTTATTGGCACTTTGCTCAGTTTTAATTCTTTTAATGCTTTATATTTTCGTGCAAGGCCCTCTCGATATCACTATTAATCAAATTGTATTTCATTTATTTCGCAGTTTTCGCACTCCTTCACGGGATAGTGTTATGCTCGCCATTACTTTTTTGGGCGAAAAAACCGTGATATTACCTGCGATTGCCTTATTATTTGGCTGGCTGGCTTACACCAAACGCTGGTACACAGCCTGGCATGTACTCGCTTTAGGTATCCTTGCCGCAGGCAGTATAGAAATAACAAAACTCATCGCCCATTCACCACGGCCATGGGGGTTAGCTCAAAGTCCTGCGGATTATTCCTTTCCTAGTGGTCATGCTACGTTGGCTGTTGTGTATTTTTTTGGTTTGGCGTTCTTATTGCTGCAGCCAACACACATAAAATACCGTCGTTTTATCTATTACCCGGTTGCTGGCTTAATCGTGATTATCAGTTTGACGCGCCTGTATTTGGGCGTTCATTGGTTTACCGATATTTTAGGTGGCTGGTTACTTGGCGCCATCGTTTGCGTGTTAGTGACTATTTCTTACAACCGCAATCCTAAAGAATATTTTAATCCCGGGCGCGCTTTGTTGGTCGGTTTGCTCGCTTTAAGCATGACCTATTCTTTCTATGCTTATCGTCATTTCGATCGCTTAAAACAAAATTATGCTGTTATCGAATGGCCAACCCATGCCCTCACGTTAGAAGCTTGGTGGTTTCAACAGGGAAAAAATTTGCCTTTTTATCGAATCAATCGGTTTGGTTTGTCCAGCCAAGTATTAAATTTACAATGGGTAGGCAATCTTTTTGATATTCAAAAAAATTTATTACAAAATGGTTGGGCCATTCCACCCCAAAATAATTGGATCAACGTCTTGCATCGATTAAGCGATGTGAATAGTGCTGAACATTTGCCCTTAGTTGAACCCCTTTACCTGGACAAAAATCCCGTACTGACGCTTATCAAACAAATGAAAGGCAATAAGAAGCTAATCGTACTACGCCTCTGGGATTCCCGTATCACGTTCACCAACAGTACAAATTCATTATGGGTAGGCAGTGTCGAAGTCACACCACGCACATACAATTGGTTATTTAAGCATAAACCCACCGCCATCGCTCTCACTCCACAACTATTATTTACAATGCCGCCCGCAGCGTATGATATTAAAGAAGTTACCGTACGGTTGAACAAATCCTTTCAACCCCGTACACAGCATATGCTACTCATTAAACCCAAACCCTAAATTCACCGCGAGGTATAGATGGATATATTTTTACAATTATTTCTTTTTACGGCGAAAACATTAATTTTAGTTATGTTCATTTTATTCTTACTTTTGGGTATCGTGGGCATTTTGAGTCGTGGAAAAGAAAAATTAAGTGGCCACATCACCATCAAAAATCTGAATAAAAAATATCGCGAAACACGCGACATGTTGGCCATGGAAATATTAACAAAAGCCCAATTAAAAAAACGTCACAAAGAACAAAAACAAGTGGACAAAAACAAAACGAAGGCATTGAAGCACACACCTGCCAAACATATTTTTATTTTGAATTTCAATGGCGATATTAAAGCTTCCGCTGTCACTGCATTACGGGAAGAAGTGACCGCCGTACTCGGCATTGCCACCCCGGCTGACGAAATTGTTGTAAAATTAGAAAGTGGCGGCGGCATGGTACATGCTTATGGACTTGCGGCTTCGCAACTGATGCGCATCCGCCAACAAAATATTCCACTCACCGTGATTGTCGACAAAGTGGCTGCAAGCGGCGGATATATGATGGCATGCATAGCCAATAAAATTCTCGCCGCTCCTTTCGCCATTATTGGTTCTATCGGTGTGATTATTCAACTCCCTAATTTTCATCGCTTATTAAAAGAAAAAAATATCGACTTTGAACAAATCACTGCCGGTCAATTTAAACGAACGTTGACGCTTTTTGGAGAAAATACCGAAAAAGGCCGCGAAAAAATGCATGAAGAAATCGAAGATGTTCATCGCCTATTTAAAGATCTCATTCAAGAACACCGCCCCACTATTGATATTAATCAAGTCGCAACAGGTGAGCATTGGCTAGGCTCACACGCTTTAACGTTAAAATTGGTGGACGAATTGCGTACCAGTGATGATTACTTACTTGCAGCCAGTGAACAAGCTGAACTCTATGAAGTGTGTTATCACATGAAAAAATCACTCTTGGAAAAATTTTCAGCTGCCGTACACTTATGGGGCCGTAGAGCACTAGAAAAAAAATATATCATGTAGCGATTGTCAACAGACCCTAATATTCTCGTCGATTTTTCGTGCCCGTGTGCGTGCCCGCGCCCGTCTTTTCCTTGCGGAAACACTAAACTTTTTCTTTAAAATTAAAGAGAAAGGTTTGTAGAAGAAAAGACGGGCGCGGGCACGCACACGGGCTCGGGCACGAAAGTCAGTGAATTATGCAACAACGCTATGAGCAACTCTTCCCAACACCCCTCAATTAGAATGCCGGGGGAAATTCTCTTTCTCCCGCCCTTCCGTTTCATTTTCACTGTCACGTGAAATCACAGGTGCCTGTGAATGCGCATCAGCACGATCTCGAATAGCAGCTGGTTCAACACCCTCAAGCTCTATATGTAAATCATGCACCATATCTTTCGTGGCTTTTGTCCCTTTTTCCTTTCCAAACAACGAGCGCATAATATTGGATAACCCATGATCTAACTTATTCCGTTTTCTATTTGGCTCAACACTCTTTTGAGTCTCACTCTTCTCTGTTTCTGTCATTCCATTATTTTCAAAAAAGTCAGCGTGTTTTTTATAAAAATTATAGACACCACTAACGACAGAAAAACTTAGCAGAGCAACCCCAATTGTCCCTATTACCCCTATTCCAACTGGATTCATTACCAATGCACCGACCACCGCGGATGCCATCACGGCCATGAAAATAGTGCCCGCTAATGCCAATGAATTTGAAAATAAACTGCGTTTTCTTTCTTGAAATGCTTTAATATTTTCTGCCAGTTTATCCAGCTTTTGGGGATCATCGATATCTTGACTGAGCTTGATGACATAAAAAACATCTCTTAACACGGTCACGGTCATGGAAGCCGCAAGTAACGCAGCCCCTAACGGTGCCGTTACGGGATTTAATGTTAGAACGGCTGCATAAATGGATAGACCCGAGCCAATGGTACTTGTCGCCACCTTGACACCCTTACTTCCTCGACTTTCACGGCTAAGGAAAATGGCTTCAATTAACTCGACAATCGTGATCATACCCGTTACAGCCGCATTTAACGGAGGAATAATCTGACTAATCGCACCAATCGCATCGTGGGCGACTTTCAATGCACCGGTAATAACCGAGGCTATACGAAAAAATAATTTAGCTATTCCGCCTGCTTCTAAAATATTGGCAACTCGCTTTCTTTTTGCCTCTTCTCTGCGACGCTCTTCTTCGAACTGTAGCTGTAGGATAGAAGAGATAATAAGCGCTATTTGTTCGTCAAAAATCACAGCCGCAGACTTCAACTCAGCTTGCTTCTTAAGGACTTCCTGTCTTATTTCAATCCTTATTTCATCAACAATAGCAGCCATAGAATGCCACAAAACCAGCAAGCGAGTTTTTTCAATTAGCTCATACTCTTTTCTTTCCGCTTCTTGGAGTTCCAATTCAAGCTGGAGGTCAAACTTAGATCCAGAACCTCTAAACTGGCTTGAATCGTGATCGGATAGCATGTATTAATCCTCTCTAAGCGTGTGTTTACGGCTTAATTTTAAATAATAAGTCTGATTAAGCCCCTTTATTAAGCATAGCATACCCCCCCCTTTTTTTTTACATTGCACTCGGCATTGTTGCGTAACCCTATCCCTATTGTTGTAGGGGTACGGCGTGCGTATTTCGCTGAAGCCGCCGGGCATGGCACGCCATGCCCTACAAGTGCAGTTTTGATAGTGAGTTACGCAACAACGCCATTGCGTCCCGCTAAGTAAATGTTTATATTGTCGGTTTTTACGAATTTTTATCCTATGAAAGCGCTCGTTGCTACCGTTAATTCTTTACTTTTCGTTGACTTACAATCTAGACAAGTAAAAGTCGTCGAATCCAACCGCCCTGAATATTATGGAATTTCTTGGTGGAAAAATTCAGATACCCTGGTTTTAAGTCATTCAGGCTTAGCCAATGACACATTAGTCGATTTAGAAAGCTATATCACTTCTGAAAAAGGGTATTTGTCGTTTGACCATCGTCACAGCACACTTTTTTTATCCCAACCTCACCAACTTCTCTGCGCGGCAAATGGCTGGATCATTGTGACTAATACGGGTAGAAATTGCGTCACATTGTATGATCCAACGAATGGTTTTTACAAAGACATTCGTATTAATGATATTCATTGGGACCGCTTAGGAAAAGATAACGCGTGTGGAGAACATTTTAACTCGGTCTATTTGAAAAATGATCGTCTCTATGTGTTAGCACATCGTTTTAAAAAAAATTCCCATGTCCTCGAATTTTCTTATCCGGATTGCACGTTATTGGAAAGACATGAACTTAAGCAACGCTCAGGTTTACATAATATTTGGGTAGATGACGCTGGCAATATGATCGCTTGTCATTCCGAGGCGGGTGAATTAATCGACGTTAAATCAAATGAAACTATTTGGGCCGCTCGCGCTTCCAATTATTCTCGCGGCTTAGCCGCAACACAAGAGTTCATCATCGTGGGTGATAGCGCAATCACCCATACACGAGAAGACCGAAAAACCTCACCCAGTGTTCTTTGGCTAATCGATAGAAAAACATTCAATACCATGGATTATTTCAATTTGGGACCATATGGTTCAGTGCATGAAGTGCGTCTGTTAGACACGGCAGATGAGGCGCACCATGGCTGCTTATTTTCCGGTTTAGATAACTTAGAAAAGCAACTTGCAACCACAAAAGCAAGCATAGCGGAACACAATCCAGAAAAATTACGACTTAGCCAACAGTGGAAAACACAGAGCCATCTATTACAACCCTTTAACTGCATTCTAAACAGTTGGATGCTAGATGAAAAAGAATGGCTTACGCCGAAAAATGATCGTTTCACGTTAGGTATTTTGAAACAACCTTTTCATGATTATTTCACGGCATCCTTTGACTATACTTTCCAAGAATCCGCACTGTCATTACAACATATTAGTTTCATTATTGGTTATCAAGGCCCTGACGATACCAATATGCTGGCCATTTTAATTTCTTATAACAAACAAAAAACGACGATTAATTTGTGGCAAAATCGCAAAAATAATTGGGAGTTGAGAGAAGTGCTCGTTCGCAATGCGCCACAGACCGGCAAGTTATCGATTACTCGCACACAAAATCAACTCACGATTCAATGCGACTCGGGTTCTGTTATTAAGAAAAAATTTAATACGACCGAATTACAGGGTGCATTGGGTATGCGATCGCATGGTGCGCAATTTAAAAATTTTGTGGTGAGTGAAAATAGGGTTCCGGATAATACTAAAAAGTTTAGATTGTTTTTAGAAAAGGTATCGAATGTTTTTTTGCAGAAGTCATAATCGTGTTGTTTGATAAGGTGGATTACGATGCAAAAAACGCATCTAATCCACCCCACGACTGTAAGTAGCATTACCGCTTAACGCACTATAAAACCGCTATTCGTTAAGTCTTTTTTATTGTAATTTAGTCTATCTCCATTCCAGGTGGTGAGTTTTTTTCCTGCCTCCATAACGATGACATGTCCTGCTGCTGTATCCCACTCCATGGTCGGGGTAAATCGCGGATAAATATCGGCGGCTCCTTCCGCCACTAAGCCGAATTTTAAAGCACTGCCTGCAGCAACCGTGGCTGTGGGCTGTTGAAATGAAGCGATAAATTCTTTGGTCTTAGCACAGGCATGAGAACGCGAAATAACAATTCTCACTTTATCTTGAGTTTGCTGGGATAGAATAGGCAGCCGATAAGTTTGACTGTTCTGGCGTTTATAAGCACCTTGATCTTTTTCAGCAAAATAAATCACGCCTAATGCTGGCGCAAGAATCATGCCTAAAACAGGAATATTGTGCTGAACTAAAGCGATATTAATTGTGAACTCATCATTACGCTCGATAAATTCTTTGGTGCCATCCAACGGATCGACTAAAAAAAAAGTATGCCAATTTTTTCGGATTTCATGATCATGAAAAGTGGTCGATTCTTCAGAAATGACAGGAATTTGCGGGTAGAGACGCTGTAATTCTTCACAAATAATAGCGTGGGAGGCTATGTCCGCTTGTGTCAAAAAACTTTTATCCATTTTAAGCGTCACATCAAAAGAAGGCTGACGATAAATCATCAACACTGCCTGTGCTGCTTGCTCAGAGAGGGAAATGATTTTTTCAATATCAACGTTATGCATTTGTCGGGCTTTTTGATTTACGATCAGTCATTTCTTGATTTAATACTTTGACCGTATCGCTTGCGGTCGTAATAAAAATATTGGGAATAAGACTATGCACAAGACAAGCGAACCCTGCTAAAACCATACGAAAACCAAAGCATTGTGCCATTTTCATATGCTCGAAATACGTTTCATTAATTTCCTTTAAGTGTGACATAGTGAACTCCTGAATGATCCAGGGGGTATTGTAGCAAAGTTGGAGACGATGGGCACGCTGGTGGCACGACGCGTTTTTTGCGTCGTAATCCAAATACGAAAACAAGTGCTTTCTATTTGGTGGATTACGGCAAAAAACGCCTAATCCGCCCTACATTTCTGTAAAGAAAATTTTCATGCGCAGGCGCTGCACCTTGCCTACCGTCTCTTTCTTTCTTATACCGATAGCGGTACTATGTGCCCCAAATTGGAGGGAATATATGACTTTTAAATGGATTCTTACCCCGCGCCAACGCTGCGACCTCGACATGTTATTAATTGGTGGATTTCACCCTTTAACAGGGTTTCTCAGCCAAGCTGATTATGAAACAGTCTTATCTCAAATGCAGTTAAGCACGGGCGAATTATGGCCCATGCCTATCACGTTAGATGTCACACACGAATTCGCCCAGACGATCGAACTGGGCAGTCAAGTCGGATTATATGACACAGACAATACACTGCTCGCCTCAATCGAGGTCACCGACAAATGGCAGCCCGATAAATTAGCTGAAGCGGCAAGCGTATTTGGAACAGAAGACCCCAAACATCCTGGCGTGAATTATTTATTAAATCAGGCAGGCAATTGGTATTTAGGCGGACCGGTTACTCTGGTGCAAATGCCAAAATATTATGATTTTGCTGAATTACGTCAAACTCCCACATCACTTAAACAATTTTTTGCGGCCGCTGGCTTGAAAAAAGTAGTTGGCTTTCAAACACGCAATCCGATGCATCGAGCTCACATGGAATTAACTTTCCGGGCTGCTAAACAAATTGGTGGACATGTTTTAATTCACCCCGTTGTGGGATTGACTAAACCAGGTGATATTAATTATTACACTCGTGTGCATTGCTATCAAAAAATCTTAAATTATTATCCCGAACAATGCGCCTCACTCAGCTTGCTACCCCTGGCTATGCGCATGGGCGGGCCCCGTGAAGCGGTTTGGCATGCTTTAATTCGTAAAAATTATGGCTGCACCCATTTTATAGTGGGAAGAGATCATGCGGGACCGGGTAATGATTCGCAAAATAAACCTTTTTATGATCCTTATGCAGCCCAAGAATTAGTCGAACGCTATCAGCATGAAATCGGTATTGAACCTATTTTCTTCCAAGAAATGGTTTACGTTAAAGAACGCAAAGCTTACTGCCCCAGCAATGAAATACAAGCCGATGAGACAGCACTTACCGTGTCGGGCACTCAATTACGCGATATGTTATTACATGAAAAACCCATTCCTGAATGGTTTTCATTTCCCGAAATTATTCAAGAATTGCGCCTCTCCTATCCCTCTAAAACCAAACAAGGCTTTACCTTATTTTTTACCGGCTTGTCCGGTGCAGGTAAAACTACGTTGGCCAATGCCTTATTAGCGCGCTTAATGAGCCATGGTAAAAGAAATATTACATTGCTGGATGGTGATATCGTACGCCGTATTTTGGCAAATGAGCTAGGTTTTTCCAAAGCCGACCGTGATTTAAATATTAGACGCATTGGTTTTGTGGCATCGGAAGTGACCAAAGCAGGAGGTATCGCAATTTGTGCTGCCATCGCGCCTTATCGTAGCGCTCGCACGGAAAATCGCCAATTAATTTCACAATTCGGCGGATACATTGAAATTTTTCTTTCTACCTCACTCCAAGCCTGTGAGAAGCGTGATATTAAAGGTTTGTATGCGAAAGCGCGCCAAGGTGAAATTAAAAGTTTTACGGGCATTGATGATCCTTATGAAGAACCCATCAATCCAGAAATAACGTTAGATACGACTCATTTGACGGTGGAAGAAGCGGTGACAAAAATTATTGAATTTTTGCAGCGAGAACATTATTTGCCTGCGGTGGCTAAGCAAGTTAGTGCAGTTGTTGCTTGATCTTGTTAGGTCTTTGGAAAAGGAATTCTTATGACGACAAACTCTTCATCCCCTTCCAAAAATATTTTCGTGATTCTAGGTGTCGCCCGCAGCGGCACCAGCGCCATCGCGCGCGGGTTAAAGGCATTAGGTATCGAGCTCGGTGATAAAATGAGTCCTGGCAATCCAAAATGGAATGCGAAAGGTTTTTGGGAAGATACAGATATTGTTTATAACATTCATGCTCGCGCATTTTCTGCATTAAATTTTGCACCCTATGGCATCGATACGTTAACTCATGAGCAACAAACGAGTGAAGCACTGCATGAAATAAAATTATCCGCGACAGCCTTATTAAAAGAACGTTTTACTGCAACGGATCACTGGGGATTCAAAGACCCTAGCACCGTTAAATTATTGGCTTTTTGGCAAACGATTTTTACCGAACTGCAATTCAGAGAAAACTATATTATTGCTCTTCGGAATCCCTTAGAAACAGCACAATCCTATCAACAAGTCACAGGCGCTGATCTTGAAATTGGATTCTTGTTATGGTTAGCACATATTTTTCCCGCCATTGAAGAAACCCAAGGTAAAAATCGTGTCATCGTCAGTTATGATTTATTACTTCAGCAGCCTGATGCCCAATTAACTCGCCTGCAAACACAACTTAAAATACCGTTATTGTCGAGTTCGGCTGACATAAAAAATTATACAGAAGACTTCCTCGATAAAAAATTACATCGTCATGCTGCCAGCGTGAAAGATTTACTGACCCATCCTACCACAGCCATTGTACCGCTTTGCGCCCAGCTCTATCAGTTGCTAATGAAAATTGCTAACGATGAAATCGATTTTAAAAGTAAATTTTTTGCGGACGAATGGCGCGCCATTAAAATAGAGCTTGAAAAAATCTATCCTGTTTATCGTTATGTCGATCGATTGCTTAAAGAAAATTATTTGCTGAAAAAAAATTTACGCGGCATTCAAAAATCCATTCCATGGAAAATGCTTTACCCATTACGAAAAATAGACGATGCCTTACGCGCACGCAGACATAAAAAACGCGCTCGACATCGTTTGATAAAAGCCTATGGTTAACATATTCTAAATAGATGGGAAGTCAAAAATTTACAGACCAGCTTGACGATTGAGACAGACCCCACTCCGTACACGACAAAAATGTTTTTTGTAGGGGCGGACCCATGTGTCCGCCCTGACTTTACAGGGAAAGCCGCCGGGCGGACACGCGGGTCCGCCCCTACAAAAGCGGTGATTTATAAACAATAAAAATTTTTGTCGTGTACGGAGCAGACCCAAATTTAGCGACATTCTTTAAGAGTATTTTAAGAAATTAATCTTAAAATACAAATATTCCTTGCATAGTTTGTTAAGGGTTGAGTGATTATGTTGAAGTTAAATACAGGGGGTATATATGTTTGGATTTTCATTTCTTCCTCTTCTCGCTGGTGAGCGTCTACTGCCTACCTCTTCTGACATAGCTGCAACAAATACCCGCAAAGAGCCTGATCAGGAGTGTGATCTTGTGATTATGGAGGAGGAATCTCCTTTACAGAAGGATCTATCCTTAATAAGGCGTTCTTATATTCTTACTCCACAAGCATTGTATTATGTTTCTAATCACGCTGCTTATATATCTGAAGATAATCTTGTTACAAATGATCCTGAAGAAATAAAAGAATTGCAAAAAGAATTTTGCTCAACTACCTATCCTGCCGAGCGCGTAAGAAAAACAATTTCTACTAAGAATCAGGATAGCATTACATCAATCACCGGCCATACTTGGAGAGCACCTCCTGAAAACGAATTAGAAAGAGCAAAAAATAGGTTAGTTAGTACGGCGAAAATTTATGGAATAACAACGAGCAATTGCCCTCTATTAAGAAATTTTATTCCATTAACTGATCATATTTCTTCTAACTATAAGGCTTATCAAGCATCCCATACGGATGAAGTAAATACGCTTAATTCTTTCACGAATTCGGCTGTTTTAAAAATTAAGCAGCCATATAATGAGGCTAACAATAAGCAATTTGGGGAACTAATGGAAAAGCTGGATTATATCGCCGAAGATAGAGCGAAACACCATCATCCGCTAGTTCGTTATATGTGTTTGGCGAGTATTTATCTTGCGGGCATAGTAGCGGAAGCAGCAATCGTGACTACTTTTGTGATTTATCCAGGTTTACTAGTATGTCTCCCCCTAGCTCTACTTGCATTTACAGCGCCCTTACTTTTAACTGGTCTTGCCTGTCACCTCGCTAACAAGCACTTTGAGCCCCCTCGTTTGTATGCCAAACTTAATAATACCAATATATTGAAAGAAAAAAATTTTTCCTTTTTTATGCCGCAAGAGACTAACAATGAAGAAAAGCTACATAAAATTCCGACAGCAAGAGAGCGTTCATTTAACTGTGCCAGCATCGAATTAACTCAGCTCCAAGTTAGACGTCCGTCAAAGTGAACAACCTCGAGCAAGCCGCAAAATATGAGGGAATAAATTTGTAAATGCGCAGAGTAAACAATGTAATACCAACTCCCGATCCAAAAGCGGCTACCCATCGTTTCTAATGGATTGGGAGTCAATAAGCTCTTAGCTGTCGATAACTTTTGATTTAGCTCTATGATATTTTTCTGGCTCTTGATCTTTATTCTCTTGGCAATAAGCAGAAAGTGCTTGATGCGCTTGTTCGGGTGTCAGATCAAAGATAGCTTTGACATCCGAATATTACTATCAATTTGAAATTATCTAAATGACAGGAAATAATGCGCCATTGAACACTTATTTTAAACAACTTTGTCTGTAATTACCTTTTATATGTCCACTTTAATAGCAGGATACTCTTCAGTGTAAGATTCGCCGAATACACCAAAATAAGTAACGTTGCGCCCATGAAAGTCCACATCATAACTCACAACGCCTGCTTCCCAAGCGGATTTAAGAAACTCAGAAAAAGTGCTTGCACCCGATTGATCAATTCTCAATGCGCGAAGGAGCGCCTCTTGATTAAATTGCGGAATTTCAGCCATATTGACCACCAGGGGCGTCCCTTGATTTACCACCGCTCCAAGCTTAGTGAGATAAATACTTTGGCATGAAGGCAAATGCCAACGATTTCGCGTCACGCCAGCCAGCCTTAAAACCTCCGCCAGATAGGGAAACCCTCCCACTTTGGGCCGAATTTTCATTGCATATTGTTGGGCTGTTATTAAATTTTCAATTGCTGCGTTCATTGATAGTTTCCCGTTATTTTAAAAGGTCCTGGCTTTAGTCATGACTTCTCCTCCCAATAAGTAGCGCAATCCAAAGGGAAAAAACTATTTGTCGGGAGGAGGTTAATCACGCAAAAACCCGATCTATAGTAAAATTTTCGACATTCTAATTGGGATGCAATAAGGTATTGATTACATTTTCCTGATTATAGAGATTCCGATCTTGCAAAATTTCCTGGTACTGGTTAGGAGCTCGTTGTGTAATCAAGTTATCTGCTGTATTTGCTGGACCTTGTAGTAAATTAACAAAGGAAGAACGAGGTACATTACCTTGAAAAAGATGTTCTAATATAATGATGAGCAGGACAACAACAACAAATCCTCGTGTAGCTCCAAATGTTCCACCTAATTTTCGATTCAGGAAATCATAGTGGAAATTAAACGCTTGTATAACATTACTATAAGAAAGAACTGCCTCGCAAACACTGAAGCTCCCTACGAAGCAAATCGCTAAACTGAGGCAATAATTCATATGCAGAAGCATATCTTGTGTCAACGGGGGCATATTAACGGATTGCATGAAATTCTGAACAAATTGTGAAGAAACCACATCAGATAGCAAGGGTGAACTATTAAAAAAATTAGTTAGGGGGATAGTAAATTGAATCATGATGACTAACGCAGCACATAAACCCATCATGGAAATAATTTCTTTAGTCGCTCCTCGAGACATGCCGAGCAGGGTATTTACCAAAAAAATTAAAAATATAAAAAAATCTAATCCACTCCAACCGCTCATGTTAACAACCCTCACCAGTTAAGCCACTTAGTATATAGTACACTATGACCGTTTACACAAAAAATTTTTCAGACTCCCCCAGATGCCCCTGGGCATTTAGTTAATACTGGCCATTTAGGTTTATTATCCCATCCTGAAACTTTAGAACAATGCTATTCTATACTTAAAACTTAAGCGTCCTGTATGATTTCATCTTGCCGCGCTAATATATGAGTTACATTAAGGTCTACTACAAAAGTGGCGCCAACACGCTGTTTCTATACCTTACGGTCTATATCGCGAAACTCCATATTGCATTGCTAAAAAAAAAGCCAGATAAGATGTTTATCTGGCTCTCACATTTACTTACTACTACTGTTACTTCTGCCAAACTTCGGCGTAGAGGGAGCTGAATCTTCCTGTTTCGATTCATCGGTAAATTTTATAACACCCAGTGCAGTGAGACCTGTTGCAACAGAAACAGACAGTAAAGCTTGAAGCTTAGCTTGTTCAAGACACTCTTGCGCTAACGCTCGATTCTCAGGATTTTTTAACATCTTTTGTACGTTTTTAAAAATAGAATTGTTTCTAAACATAAATTAGTTACTCCTCGAAAATAATTAATAACTTAAAAAATTATCTTTACCTGCTGATACTGCGCCTGAAACGGCGGCAGGTAATAAATGCAGGTACCGTTCAGGCTAAGAAGGAGGTGATAAGAATGACAGACGCGAATGTGCTTCTTTTACGGATAAGTGCGAGTGATAAAGCTATGTTTGAAAAAAATAAAGTCGTCATATTTTGAACATAACAGATGAAATAAAAAAGTTCAAGTCTTGTATAGCGTTTTATCTTAGAGACAAAAACATCCATTCGGTTACAAGGACATTAGTCATTTAAATTCAATAAATTGAGGCAATAACTTTCGATAATCCTCTTCTGATTTACACAGCCGAATTGATGTAAAGATCATTTGCAAATGCAAAAAGTTCTGTCTTTGATCGAGCTCGCTGGGGAAGATTAACACGCATTGCTATGCTATCCAAAAATTTCTAATTTGTTGTGTGCAGAATATTCAGATTTTATTGGCTATTTGCAAAAAATTAAATCCGAATTTGATTATATCTAAATAAAAAGCATTTGGGCAACAAGCAGAGGTTACCTGACACCATTTTTTAAGCCTTTTTTTTGAGTTCGGCATCGTTTAGTTTTCATCATGCGAGAGACGCCCTTGTCTACGGAACATATCCGAGCGACGTCGCAAGCCAGTGAAAATGGAGCGATTTTACGATAAACTTATGACTTTTGAGGAGATGGTTAACTAAAATTTCATGATATATCAACCTGTTGTTGGCAACCTTTATCATCCCATGTTTCGTTCAATCGATTTTTTATTTTAGATAATGATTTCATATGATCTCCTACATTATCATTGAGTAAGTGCGTAGGTTTACTACGCACTTACTCTATTCTTGACTTTGAATTTTAATTAATCGTGGTTGCGCTGCTTCTTTTTTGGGAATAATAATTTCAAGAACACCATTTTGCACTTTAGCTTCAATTTTTGATTCATTCGCAGTGTCTGGCAATGTAAATTGCCTATGAAAATTACCACGTACGCGTTCAGTTCTGCAATAATTATTCTGCTCTTCTTTTGTCGCCTCTTGGCGGGAACCTTTTATAGTTAATATGTTATTTTCCATAGAAATATTAATATTGTTTTTGTCTACGCCAGGTAAATCAGCCAAAATAACAAATTGTTTCTTATCTTCTTTGATATCAACTGCTGGTATCCATTGGCTTGTTTCTATATAGGATGTATCGGTTTTACTTGTTGGACGAATAGCTTGCTCAATTATTTTATTTACTTCATTCAACAAACTAATTGGTTCGTAACGTGTAATGTAATTCATAGTTTTCCTCCTAGTTAATTAATATGGACATTTATTATCTAGGGGCACATCAATATTTTTCAAGTAGTTTTAGAATAGAAATCAAGCAAAAAATTTAGTTATTAATTATCAAAAAAATAATAGAAAATGAATTTGGATTGCAGAATTTGGTCATAACCCTCACCAAATAAAGATGGCGAGGGTTTGAAATATTGAGGGTTAATTTAATCTTCCACATTTACTTCAATTTTTTTAATATCCTTTTTTTCCTTCTTTGGAATGGTAACTTCCAAGACGCCTTGTTTTGACTTAGCAATAATATGCGTGCTGTCTACGGCAGCTGGCAGGGTAAACTGTCGGTAGAACTGTCCTTGTACACGCTCCGTGCGATAATATGATCCCTTCGTTTCCTCATGTGCTTCCTCGCGTTTGCCTTTAAGAATTAACATATTATTTTCGAAAGAAATTTCTATATCTTTTGGGTCTACACCCGGTAAATCCGCAGAAATTAGAAATTTATCCTTCTCTTCTTTTATATCTATAGCAGGGGACCATTGGCCACTGAATACTCGACTGGCATCCAAATCAAAAGTACTTTCCCAAAAATTTTCCATGAGGTTTCGCATATCATTGATCATTTTTGCTGGTTCATAAGGTATTAATGTTTTCATATATGATCACCTCCTAATAATACGCTTATAACAAAGTTGATTTATTTGATCTTACGTTGCCACGCAAAAACTCACACCTTATTATTTTATTATAATCAGAGCAAATAAAATTTCAATCTGAAGCAATCATTGAACTCCAAAAAAAGTCTTCGATTTGCTTGGAACGCACATCCTCCAGGGCGAGAACAACGATTAGACATCATCCGTACCATTACAAAAGTCACGGAAGAAAAAATATTCCGATAGATGCTTTGTGTAACGCATTAGATATTCCACGAGCAACGTATTATCGATACACTGGTCACGATAATACGTCTGCTATTTACGCAAATTCAGAAAAAAACTGTGAACAAGAAAAAATGATTTTGGCAGTATGATCGCGCAACTATCTCACGAGACAATTTGTCTCATCTCCCATGACACATTCCGTTCCTTTCTTTATTTTAAAGAATTTATTTAAGCTAAAGTATATTACTTAATACAATTTTTTATTAAATTCATGTTCATAACTACCTAGGAAAGTTACTTATTAATTAAGCGTATCTCTATAAGAGTCGGTGGAACCGCATTTTTAAAAATAAGATACTAATTTTATTAGCAACAAATTTTTTGCAGGATACATAATCCCAGCTTTGTTACTTGCCGATTTGAACAAATAATTAATGTTATGTCGGTACTGCGTAGCTAACAATGCCCAGTTAGAAAGGGAAATATTGTATTCCATATTCATTGATTGCCTGGGCTGATTAAGGGAAGCAGATTGAAAAGAGCGTCCATAATTAACAGCGATTACGTTGAGTTTATTAAACATTTTTAGTTTGTAAGCGATTTCAAAATTTTCCCCAGCGGGTTGAGCATTATGATGATTATAATGCTAAGTGAATTTATGTTAAAAGCTTGAGTGGCTTTTGTAAACTCGGTAATAAGCAATAAGTTTCCTAGGCTGATATTCGTATGGAGAGCGACACCGGGAATAGTCTGGTACTTCATGTCCTGGAATGCTTGTGAAACAGCAATAGATTGAATGTAATCAAACGCAACATCTATATTAAGAATATTATAGTAAAAGTTGTAGCCTGTAGTGAACCCTGCAACAGACGATTGATTAGTATCCCAAAATAGTTTTTTGACGGCTTTTAAAACATATGCGCTGCTATATAACCCGTTATTATTTGGATCATAATAGCCTATTAAAATAGAGCTGGCTTCGGCTTTCTCAATTGGTTGCGTTAATGGGCCGGTGATTAAGTAACTATAATACTGGCCAAAAGGAACATATCTCCTTCCTATAGTAATATAGTAAGGAAATTTCATAAGATTCCCAAAAGTAATAAATATTCTATCTAAGTAAACGTTTGAATTACCGAGCTGTCCCGCCAGAGTAGGTGGTGTTTCGCTATAAGCTAAGTCAATAAATGCTGTAATCCAATTATCGATGTGACTTGCTAAATCAAGTTCGGCGTCACTTAAAAAAATAGAGGTAGAATAAAAAGGGACGGAGTTGGAGAGACCCGCTATCATTCCACTGATTTCTAAAATACCTGGTTTGCATGAATTTAAAACTTGCGGTTTTAATTGTTTTATTTTGTAACGTTGCTTAATCAACCTAAGATCCTGATTATATAGTGTAGTTGTTACAAGTTTATCTGAGTTGAGTCTATACCAAGATAAGGCGCGATATTAATTAGATTAGTGCATTTTTCACTATTCATCTGCGTTGCAGCATAACTTTGATGGATTATGAATAATTGCAATAGAAATAGTATAAATGTACGCAGTATCAACAGCATATTATTTTTATTAATTTCATTAATTATAATTTCTAAAAGGAAATAATCTCTGTCGTTCTGAATCAATCAATTTATAATGGCGGACAGACGTGCCCCCCTAAAAAAATTTTTTCTCTTCAGAGGATCATAATTAATAGACTTTTTCTTTTAAAAAAAGAGAGTATTATCCCTTAAATAATAGGGCTATTCACTCAATTTATAGCAGATGGAGTTGGTTAAATAGATTTAGTTATTTTTAATTTTTTAGGTATCTATCGCCTCACTATTCGCCTTACTACTCTCTCACCTTCTTTTTGTGGCTGCTGCTCAGGTGTGTGTTTTAGCTCAGGCCCTGGTTTAAAAATAGTATGTTTTAATAGCGGCTCTACTTTCTGTAAAACATTTAGGCATCGTTTCTCTTGGTGATAAGCATCAATAGATTCATTAAGATCTTCTTGGATGTGCTGTAATTTTTCTTCACTCGCTGCTGAGCTTTGCTCTGTTAAAAAATTTTTGATGCTTAAACTTATACCAAGCGCAAGTGACAGTCCGAGCAATGTAAATTCAATAATTTTCCCATTCCATTCGCTTTCTGGTTGGTCTATATAAAAAAAAGATGCTATTGCATTTTTTACAAAATTTTCAAAAACAAATATAGCAACAGATGAACCTAGTAAAGATAAAGATAAATTCATATAAGGAATAGGTATTGCTGCATGCCAAAACGGATTTTCATAATTAGCTTGTCCGCGATTCTCATCAAGATATTGGGAAGAGTCAAAAATAGTTTCATTATTCGTGTCTTCCAGCGGTGAAATTATTGGGATTGAAAGATTTGTTAAGTCTATCTCAGGACATCTTTTCGCAAGATATTTTGTCAAAAAAATAATATCTTGTGTTTTTAATGCAAATGATTGTATATTTGATCGGACCATATTTAACTGTAAAAAATTAACGATCTCTAAAAGATTATTACCCAAATGTGATATTTCAAAAGGCAATATTTCATTTAATTCCTCGCCTGGTTTTTGAATCCATTGTTTACAACTAGCTGCTCTAGCTACAATATCCACTTGTGCTCTATCCGTTAACTCTATTAATAAAATTTTTTTTATTATATATAATGCGTAATTATTTCGTCGCATTTCCTCTGCAAGAGTTAAATTTCTGCTAAATAAGTATCCCGCTGTGCAACCACTCAAAATGAGGCCGATAGTCCCAACTATTGCAACCCAAGTGTCTGTTATCCGAACTTTCGATTCAGGAAAAGCTTGTAGAGACATGAAAAAACCTGGAAAAGTAGTACCCGCCTGCAAAAACGTCTTAAAAAAAAGACTTATTTTTTGACAGGTGGTATGATCGAAGGAGCTCGGAAGATCAAGAGAAAAATCATCTGCTGTATCAGCAATAATCTTATTAATGATAGAATAACTATTTTTAATTTTTTTAACTACATCTGTGCCTTTTTCTAATTGGACGAGAGTATTTTCTAATGTTTCCGTAGCTTGTTCAGCAAATATTCTGTTTGCCGTGGCTTTTGGTAATTGGCTAAAATAGGTTGCTTTTTCTGGAAGAAATAAAGTGTTTAGATCTCTATCTAGCATAATAATCTCCTTATTATTTATAAGTAATTTAATTAATATATTTTCAAAAAAACAGTTAGAATAACCAGAAGGAAATAGGTAAAAATACGTAGCGACTTAATAAATGGAGCTTTCTTATAATAAGAAAAATTGACAAGAGTTTCATGCCCATGACACCTCAAGATGCGAACTTTAGACTCTTGCGACAACTTGTCACATCCGAATGTCTAAATTTCGTATCTTGAGGTGTAATGGGTATATAGTCGCCGCGATTGAAATAGCGAGTGATCTTTTATGTGACCGAAGAACACATCAACCGAAGGAATTGATATATTTAATTTGTGATAATGCAGGCTATTATCAAAGCCTGGAAATAAAAGCATTTTCGAAAAATTTGGCAATAAATCTCATTTATTTACCACCTTACGCGCTAATTTGAATTTACTAGAAAGGGTTTGGAAATGTTTTAAGAAAAAATTTTTATTCAATAAATATTATACAGAATTAATAGATATGGCTAATGCAAGCAAGAAATTTTTTAGAGAGATAGGTCAGTACCAGGATAATCTGAAAGCATTTATGTCTGAAAAATTACAACTTATAAGAATTTAAAACCGCGATTTCAATCGCAGGACTATATATATGAATTTTTCTAATAAAAAAACAATATGCTTACTATCGGCAAGTATCTCATCTCTCGGTACCGTCCCATATGGTTATCAATTTGCCAGTTTTTTAATAAAATACAGTAACGAATTGGCAGTTATAGTTGGCGTTATATTGGCTGTCACAGCAGCAGTTGCCAATACGGCATTAGGCACTTACTCTCTACTCCAGTTCAATCTAAATAAACATAAAAATATTAGGAATTATTTGTTACCTATTAGTGCAGTAAGTGCTATTTCGTTTGGTTTTATGAATTTTTTTGCATATCAAAAACTTCTACCTCTAACCATCAATGTCGTTGCATCCATCGCTGTGGTGCTTACCAACGCAGCTATCGCTTATGTTGCTTTATTAAATGTCATGGACCATTTTCAAGCCCAGGAAAGAAATGTATTTCTTAAAACCTGCATAAAATGGGCGGGTTTTGCATTAGGAGCAACTGTAAGTTTAACAACGTATGCTGCTGCCGGACATGGACTGCATCAATTCATGAATAGTGAGTTAGCCTTCACCATTAGTATTATTATATGGATTCCGAATGCAGCTTTATTTGGTCATGCTACATCACTTTGTTGTGAAACTTGTTATACTTGGCTCAGTCATTTTACTAAAAATATTTCACACATACATAAAATACAAATGTGGATTTTTATAATTGCATTGCTCTCGGCTGCTTCCTATACCCAAGTCGCTATCACGTTTTTTAATCCAAAGATGAATATACCTGAATTATTTAAATTAAATAGCATCCAATATTTCATTTACCATTTTTTAGTTCCTGCTACTTTTTTTGCCTCTTTCTCATTAAATTATTTGGCATTATTTCGAATAATGGCACAGAAGAAAACATGATAATTCATTATGTCTTATCTGCTAGTTGAATGCATTTTTTTAAAAATAAGCGATTAAAAACATTTACAGAACACTTTAAGATGTGTGTAACCTCCTGTGGTTTTAACCTTTCACCAGTAACTAGACCACTACGAGCAGGCCAATTCTAACGCTCTATTTAAAGCAAGGTAATTTACAAAAGAAGCAGTAAACAGAGCTAACGGTACAATGAAATAATGCGTAAATAATTGCACCTCTGGAAGTTTGAAGAAATTTGGGATACTCATGTGCGCATCCAAGAAAGTAATTGCTATCTGAGCATAAGATACTGAAGAAAATAACGCTAAAAGTAAAATAGCTATTTTTTTCTTGTTGAGTTCCTTGTTGATGCTTTTATGTTTCTTCAACATATCACCTACCCAGTAATAAAAAGTTTCAAAACAGACTTGAGTTGAATTTCCGAACAAAGCAGCATTAGGTATCCACACGATAATGCTTATTCCAAAGCCTAAATAATTAGCAATAGCAGGACGAAAATAATGGATAAGCAATGAACTGATGCCATGTGCCGCGGCTGCATATAGAGTTATGCTAGCTAAAATGCCCATTCCAAAGCCAACCCATTTCATAAAAAAATGTATCTTATTCACATAAACTTTCCAATGTAATCTTAAATCAGCCAGGGTGTTTGATAGCGCAACCCAGGCAATAGCAGCATTTGTTGATATCACTGCAAATGTCATAAGGCTGTTCACGGCCAAAGGTAGTGTTTTTGCATAGGCAAAAAAATTTGTACAACCATAAGCGATGGCGCTTACTAAGCTGATGAGCAGCAAATAAATAATTGAAATGTTTTTTTGCTTCAGCTTAAAATGAAGTAGTGAATAAGCACCTAATGCTATATTAGCAATTACTGCCGTTGCCGCAAAAATTATGCCTGCAATAACAGAAAAAATCAGATTGTATGTTCTTAAAAAATCTGAAAAATGATAGCCATATGGTAGCGCGCCTAGCGCTGAGATACTTGCAAAAAAAACACATAAAAAAATTTTTAAAATGGTAGTATTTTTTTTCATGACATTTTTATTAACTCATTGAATCCAAGTGAATATATTTGCTTTATAAGACCTAATATTTTATAGAGATGCTGTTCTAATTATTTACGATCAATAGGATTTCTCTTTTTCTCTGATTCTTTATTCTTACCTGTTTTTTAAGCCCATTTCAGTTTTGCTTTCCATATTTATATACCTTCTAATTCTGTATTAAGCTCTGCTCCCGCTCGCCATTTTATAATCCGAGAAAATAATTTTTGCAGGATTTCTTTGAGAATTTAAGTGATTTTTATATTGAATATTTTCTTCATTTTTATCATTAATTGAAACGTAATCTTTGCCTTTGCAGTATAAAATTGACTTCATTTTTTAAAATTTCACGAATAAAATTTCACTGACTTTTAAACTTAACAAAACTCGGTAAGTTACCATACAAAAGTTTTTCAGGAACCATTTTTAGCTTCTCTTTTGGAGCTAATAACTTTTTGCGTTAGAAAGTCCGTAACATTCATATTTCCTCACAATAACTTTAAGGAAATAATACGCAGTTAATTTTAAAAATGTACTTAGTAAAAACCCATTTAGACCTTCCGTATACTAATAATCGCTATTGTTGCGCGAGCGGGCTAGCTCAAGAGAAATATAAATTGGCCTCTTGCGAGAAAACTCCCTGCTTTGCAAAAGATGCAATTTCTTCGATAATCAATTGTCCCTCTTACTTAGAAGAAGGTGGTGTCGAAGATGATGGCATGTCGCTTTTGCCAGCTGAAGAAGGAATGTTGCCAGTCATTGTGCCTGTGGCTTGGTTGACAGAGGTACCTTTAGGCTGTATCGGTCCTTGCCTTGCTGCTTCTGAGGTTATAGATTTCGGAGTAAAATTTCCGCTATATCTATATCCAAAAATGATTATCAAAATAAGCGCGGCTATAATACCGATCACCCATCTTGCATTGATGGGATTATTCGAATCATCTAGTTTATTTTTCATATTATTTCAAACCTCAATCATTTTTATCAATTTGCGAGTTTTTTAATAAAGTACAGTGAGGCATTAGCCCTTATAGCTGGCGTTATATTGGCTGTCGCAGCAGCAGTTGCCAACACAGCCATAGGCCCTTACTCTCTACTCCAATTTTCTTGTTCCTGCTATTTTTTTGCCTCTTCTCATTAAATTATTTGGCCTTATTTAGAATAAGGCACAAAAAAAGCGATGAAGATTCATTCTATTTTATCTGTTAGTTGAATGCGTCTTTTTGGAAAATATTGCCAATAATTTTTCTGAAGAAATTCAATTAATTTTTCTCTTATGTCACATTCTAATGTAAAAGCCTCACTTGGATTGCGTGCGCTCATAGTTGCTCGAAGTTCAATACAGGATTCATTTGATTGAGTGACGAAAAAACTAGATGCTCTTTTATCCCATAATGGATGTGAAGCTGATAAATCTTTAAAAAAAGCGCGTACTTTATCGATAGGCGTAGCGTAATCACTATATAATTTAACAATCGCTGTGATTTCTTGGCTTGATTTAGTCCAATTTTCAACCGTATTATCAATAAAATAATTGGTAGGAATAATTAGCCTTTTTTCATCCCATGTAGTAACTACAACATGAGTTAAATTAATTTCATTAATCGTTCCAAATTTTCCGTCAATAATTATATTGTCATCAATTTTGATAGACTGAGTTAACGCAATTTGTAACCCATTAAAAACGCTTGCAAGACTCTTTTGCGCAGCAAATCCAACAATAACGCTCACTATTCCTGCCGAAGCGATTAAAGTGTCGCCAATGCCTTTTACTTTATCAAACGTTAGTAATATAGCACTCGCCACTAAGATAAAAATGACAAAATTTATAATTTGCGCAATGATATTAATTTTTGTTTTTATAGCACTCAAGGTAAGATCTTTATAATTAGTTTTTGAGTATCTGTTAATAATAAAAATCTTTAAAAATGAAACTAAATTAACAAAAAAATACCCTATACTCAAAATTAATAATATTTTAATACAACGTGATAAAATCATGAAACCTAATGCAGAGAATAAATAATTAAAATTATCATAAGTTATAAATAAAATGATGCACGTTAAAAGAAGAAATGTTGGCATTAGCAAATATTTATGCAAATATGGTGATGCCGCATTAAGGTATTTTTTATTTAATTTATTTCTAACGAGATAAAGTAAATAATAAGCAGTAAAAAAAACAATACCAATAACCAAAAAAGGAATAAGTGAATAAATTAGCATTCTTGAACTCCTAATAAGAGAATGCGAATAATTTAGATTTTAAAATGTAGATTTTTTTCCTAGCTGTAATTGAACTTCAACGGCGGAAATAAATTCCTGGTCTTCTAATTTATCCAGCGATTTGATTAATTGAGCAGGGGCATTGTTTTTAAGAGCACAGTCCATAATATCTTCTTTTGAAGCGGGAAAAATTAAGCCTGTTAAATAGTGTTGTATATCTATTGAAGTATTTTTAATTTCTTTCATTGTATTGTCCTTCTATTCTATTTCTAGGGTATTTTTGAAATCTCTGAAATAGTAATAAACAATTTCTTAGCTTAATCTCCTTTTTGGTATAAAAATGACTTCCAATGAGTTTAATTAAATTAACCGTGTAAATTAATTAAATGTTTACTAATTCTATTAGGAAAAATGTCCATTGTTTTTTATTAAAAATTATATACTCACTACACCTCAAGATGCGAACTTTAGGTGTAATGCTTTTCAAAGTACACAAGATGTTACGGAAAAGTCTATAGAAGCAGGATTTAAAAATCTTTTAGCGGTTGCTTTACAGCATGAAGGTACCAAGAATCCGTTCAAATACCTATTCCGCAAAACAAACTCCGGTAAAGCAATAAGAACAGAGTTAAAAAAGCTGAGTTTGCTGATTTAAAAAAGATTGTCCAAGTTGTACTAAGTGATACGCGCGAGGGTATACGTTATCGTGATTTACGCGGACATTTAACAGGAGAAGTAGGTAAGAAAGCAACAAAAAGAGTAGGATTTTTCCTAGAACATCGACCTATTCCTAGAATAACCGATCCTTTGCAATATAATAATGAAGCAATTAAAGCTTACAAAGCGAAGCGTAAGTTATGAAATTGCTGAATAGTAAACAGATATTCAATTTGCCGGTAAAAGGATTAACTATCTATACAGGTATAAGATTATTATTTTGAGATTTATTTTTAAAGCAAAACCTATTTCATTGCAGGACCGGATTGAGAAGATAAATAGTCTAATGAAGCTTCTTGTTTAAGCAAATCATCTATATTTTTTTTTGAACTCATCCTATACAATACATCTTCGTTTTCAGGTGAAATGATATTTTTTCTTTGCAAATAGGACAAAACACCTTTTATCCCTTTTTCTAAGGTTAAACTAGAAAAGTTTTTCATATTCTCCACTTTATGCTCTATAGATGAAAAAGATTTAGTTGAATCGGAATAAGCGATATAGATGTCATGATTGGGGTCGTCTATGGCCGAATATGAACTGCTTGTAGTGAGCGAGTTATTGA
>CAZTDR010000014.1:0-43130 GCA_964612855.1 uncultured Coxiellaceae bacterium | reverse complement strand
TGGATTACGGCAAAAAACGCCTAATCCACCCTACACTCTATTTTTGCAGTGAGTCTACCAACTGGCTGGCACCGATTCTAAAATGCGCCGGCCTTACCCAATCTTTACCCATGATTTCTGCTGCCAATTGCATATACTGCTCAGCCTGAGGGAGAGTGCGAACGCCGCCGGAGACTTTAAACCCAATAGGGCGAGGAATTTTTTTAATCACGTTTAACATCGTCGCGGCTGCTTCCATCGTGGCACCGATGGCGATTTTCCCCGTCGAGGTTTTTAAAAAATCAGCGCCAGCATGACAAACGTGATAACTGACTTCCGCGATGTTGGCTGCATCCACAAGCGCGCCTGTTTCTAAAATGACTTTGAGTAAAATGGTTTCGCCACAAACTGATTTAACCGCACGCACAAAGTCATACGCTTTTTCTTGCTCTCCCCGCAAATAATCTTGATAAGGGAAAACTAAATCTATTTCTTCTGCGCCAGCCGTAATCGCTTGTCGAGTCAAAGGCAACACTTCTTCCAACAATTGCGTGCCGGCTGGAAAATTCATCACCGTCGCAATCCGCACTGATTGTTTTGCTAACGCTTGTTTGGCTTGCGTAATAAATGACGGATAAATGCAAACTGCCGCCACATGCCCTAACGGAGTCACCGCTTTTTTGCAAAGTGCGGCCATGGTCTCCGGTGTCTCTGCTTCGTTTAAGCTGGTTAAGTCAATAACACTTAAGATATGAGATTTATCAAAACTCACGGCTTAATTCCTTAATAATTTCGGGAATCAGTTTGGTTAACTTGCGTGCCGCTATTTCACCAAAATGCAAAGTGCCTTCATGTGTTAATTTTTCTGGATTCATGCCTGCTGCAAAATTAGTAATAGCGCCCAAACCTAATACATGTAATCCACAATGACGCGCCAGGATGACCTCTTGCACGACAGACATGCCGACGATATCCGCGCCAAGCGTACGATAAGCTCGAATTTCGGCTGGTGTTTCAAAAGAAGGGCCCATTACGGAAATATACACGCCTTCGGGTAAAGCAAATCCCATCCGTTCTGCAACACGCGCGGCAATATCACGCAACCCTTCATCATACGCATTTTCCATGCTCACAAAACGTTCGCCTACCGATTCATCGTTAGGGCCTACCAGCGCATTCAACGGTTGAAAATTGATGTGATCTGTCATTAACATCATTTCGCCTGGCCCCACTTCTTCGCGCAATGAACCTACTGCAGCGGTCACAATGAGTGTTTCTGCACCAAGCGCTTTAATAACACGAATGAATGTCCTGACGCACTCAATCGGCGTTCCTTCATAAAGATGTAACCGGCCTTTCATGCAAACCACAGGAACGCCATTTAAGTTCCCTAAAATTAATAAGGATGCATGACCATTTACCGCTCCGGAGTGCAACCCAGGAATGGCTTGGTAAGGGATGGTGATGGGATCGGTGAGCTGTTCTGCAATGGAACCTAAACCGGAACCTAAAATCATACCCACTTTAGGAAAAAAATTCGGTGCGTATTTGCGAATCGCGGCCATTGTTTCTTGCATTGTTATCATAGGATCACTCCTCAAAAATTTTTAATACATAATCGCCAAACTGGTGGATTACGACGCAAAAAACGCGTCTAATCCGCCCTACATTTTTATTTTGGATTTGGCCGGCTAAACCAATTGTCAACAGACCCTAGGCGGCAACATCCAAGAAATTTTTTAATAAATAAAAAAATAACGTTGCGAGTCCCGCCGTCACGGGGATGGTAATAATCCATGACATAAAAATATTGCGAATGACGGTGAGATTTAACGCATCAATACCGCGTGCCAATCCGACACCAAAAACGGCACCGACTAACGTTTGTGTCGCTGAAACAGGAATACCTGTACTCGTGGATACAATTACAGTGCTCGCCGCCGCTAATGTGGCAGCAAATGCACGGCTGGGTGTTAAGGTGGTAATGGCGCTTCCCACGGTTTCTATTACTTTTCGTCCATACATAAATAATCCGAGCAAAACTCCTAAGCATCCAAACAACATAATGCTATTCATCATCATTTCTTGGTGAGCCACCTGGCCCACTTTGACTAGGCTAATGATGCTTGCGATAGGACCCACTGCAATCGCGACATCATTAGAACCATGTGCAAACACCATCGCGCAAGCCGTAAAGGCCATCAATACGCTAAACATGCTTTCAATATAAATAAATTGGGTGTGACGTCGCAGGTGGACCTTAGAAAAAATTGAGCGCATAGCAAAAAAACCAATCGCCATCACCACAATGATGGTGGCAATCACAATCGCTGTCGTTTTAAAAAAGCCTAATGCCAAATGAAAATGGTGGACTGCTTTAAGTGTGGTCATTAAGGCTAAAACAATGCCGACTAAAAAAAGATAACCGGGTATAAAACGTTTTGCGGCTGTCAGTGGATTATCAACGCCTAATATCCAACGGCGAATAGAAATAAATAATAAATAGGCAATCACACCGGCAATAGCGGGTGAGGAAATCCAACTAATGGCGATATACCCGACCGTCTCCCAATGAATCGCGTTCAACCCCAACATAATTGCACCCGCGCCGACTAATGCACCCACGATTGCATTCGTGATAGACACGGGCATGCCTAAAAAACTGGCAACGGTAATCCATAAGGCACTTGCCAATAATACAGACAACATGCCATAAATTAAGATATGTGGATGATTCGCAAATTCACCGACATTAATGATGCCAGTACGAATCGTATCAGTCACTTCACCACCGCCTAAAAAGGCGCCAGCCATTTCAAATACGATAGCGATGATCATGGCTTGCTTCACGGTAATCGCTTTTGAGCCCATCGCAGTGCTCATGATATTCGCTAAATCATTTGCGCCAATGCCCCACGTCATCCAAAGCCCAAACAAGCAGGCGGAAATAATAAAAATAATGCCTTGATCCATGGAAGAGTTATCTCATTTTGCTAATAAAATTTGGAGACGGTCGCCAATTTCACGTGCGCGATCAGCTAATTCACCCGTCCATTCAATAATCTTATATAAAAACATGACATTCACTGGAGGTAATGTGGATTCAATTTCAAATAAAGCTTGGCGTAGTTTAATTTGTTTTTCATCCGTATCACGTTCGATGGCGGATAATTCTGCGATCATGCTTTCTACTAATTTAATTTCACAACCGCTAAACCCTGTTTCTAATAATTCATCTAACTCGTTAATGGCTGTATTGGCTTGATGAGAAGCGTCAATGCTACGATGCAAAAATGCCATAAAGGATACTGCCATGTTATCTGGGAAGATCATTTTGCGCCCCAACACAACACCGGCAATGTCTTTGGCTTTATTGGCCAAACGATCTTGTACCGCGAGCAATTGTAACAAATCGCTGCGTGAAACGGGCAAAAACAATCCTTTGGGTAAATGCAATCGCAAATCCCGTTTTAAATCATCGGCTTCATGCTCAAGACGGCCTATGTCACGCTGGATTAATTCGACTTCCGACCATTTTTGGGCGAGTGCCGCTTCAAAAAAAGGGCCTAATTCTTTCACACAGGCGTGAACTTTTGACATATGTGCTTCGAGCGGACGGATGGGGGAGCGTCCGAACATGTTTAAAAAAGGGGTGGTTGGCATGAGATATTTAATCCTTGTATTGGGAGTCTGGTGGGCACGCTGCGCTTTGTCCACCAGTTAGCTACCACCAAAATTTCTATTTCGCATTGACAAAGGCAACCGCTGTATCCAACATTCTGTTGGAAAAACCCCATTCATTGTCATACCACGATAACACTTTTACAAAATTTCCCATCACTTTTGTGTAGGACACATCAAAAATCGAAGAGGCTGGATTATGATTAAAATCGACCGACACTAAAGGTGCTTCGTTAATTTCTAAAATACCTTTTAACGCACCATTGGCCGCTTCTTTCATAATTTGATTAATTTCTTCCACTGATGTGTCACGTTTAGCAGTAAAAGTAAAATCAATCACCGAGACATTAATCGTGGGTACGCGCACAGAAAATCCATCTAACTTTCCATCAAGTTCAGGCAAAACTTCGCCGACAGCAATGGCAGCTCCTGTTTTGGTAGGAATCATGGAATAGCCCGCTGCGCGTGCGCGACGCAAATCGGTATGATAAACATCGATGAGTGCTTGATCATTCGTATAAGAATGTACCGTGTTCATTAATCCCTTTTCGACACCGACTGTGTCATTTAAGGCTTTCACTAAGGGCGCAAGACAGTTGGTGGTGCAGGAAGCATTCGAAATAACTTGATGTGATGCTTTTAAAATTTGATGGTTGACGCCATACACAATCGTGGCATCGACATTAGTTCCAGGGGCTGAAATTAATACGCGCTTTGCACCTGCTTCAATATGTGCACTCGCTTTTTCTTTGCTCGTAAAAAATCCGGTGCATTCCAGCACGAGATCAATATTCATTTCTTTCCAAGGTAATTTTTTGGGATCGCGTTCAGCAACAACGCGAATTTTATCGCCGTTAATAATCAAATCATTGCCGGATACTGCGACTTCACCTGAAAATTTTCCATGAGTCGTATCATAACGCGTTAAATGCGCGTTCGTGTTGACATCACCTAAATCATTAATCGCGACAATTTGAATTTCAGGATGTTTTTTAGATTCGTAATGGGCACGCAAAATATTGCGGCCAATGCGTCCATAGCCATTAATTGCAACTCGAATAGTCATGTGCTTTCTCCTCTGACAATAAATTTTTCGCGACAGAAACGATATGCTCTACCGTGAATCCATATTCTTTAAAAACTTCTTTCGCCGGTGCTGAGGCACCAAAACGATCCAAGCCGATTATTTTGCCGCGACACCCTACAAATTTGTGCCAACCGTCGCTGACGGCCGCCTCAATCACAAGACGGGCAGTGACCGCTTTAGGTAATACTTTATCTTGATAGGCTGCCTCTTGGGCTAAAAACACATCCGTTGAGGGCATCGAAACGACGCGGACTTTTTTCCCCATCGTCACGAGCTCTTTGGCACTCTCCATCGCCAAAGCAACTTCAGAACCGGTCGCAATCATAATCAAATCAGGCTGGTCTTCGCAATCCCATAAGATATAACCGCCACGTTGGATCATGTTAAGGGTCGATGCATCACGCTCTTGAAAAGCCAAATTTTGTCGTGAGAACAATAAACAGGTTGGGCCTTGATGTTCAAGTGCTTTTTGCCAGGCAACGGCGGACTCCACGGTGTCGCAAGGTCGCCAAACAGAAAGATGCGGAATAAGACGCAAACTCGGCGCGTGCTCAACAGGTTGATGGGTAGGCCCATCTTCGCCCAAGCCAATCGAATCATGGGTATAAATATAAATAACACGCTGGCACATGAGTGCCGCTAAACGAATAGCATTGCGCGCATAATCGGAAAAAGTTAAAAAGGTACCGCCGAAAGGAATGATGCCACCGGATAAGGCGATACCATTCATAATCGCAGACATACCAAATTCCCGTACGCCATAAAAAATATATTGGCCTTCGGGTGTTTCTTTAGAAAAAGGTTTAACGCCCGGCCAATTGGTTAGATTAGAACTGGTCAAATCAGCTGATCCACCCATTAATTCGGGTAAAATACTGGCGAAATGCGTTAAACAGAGCTGGGATGCTTTGCGCGTTGCCATCGTTTCTTTTTTTTGCTGCATTTCTGCGATGAGGGCTTTCGATTGTGCCAACCAATCGGCTGGCAATTGCTTGGTCATGCGTCGCGTAAATTCTGCGGCGAGTGCGGGATACTGTTTGCCATAACGATCAAATAAAGCGCGCCATTCTTGTTCAACTTGCTGGCCTTTCGTGCGGGCATCCCAGTCATCATACAGTGCTTGAGGAATGTGGAAAGGCTCGTTGCTCGGCCAATTTAAATGCGCGCGAACCGCCGCCACTTCGGTTTCGCCTAATGCCTCACCGTGTGTTTTGGCTGTGCCCGCTTTATTGGGTGATCCCCACCCAATCACTGTCTTACAGCAAATCAATGTCGGTCTATCTGTTACGGCTTGCGCTTCTTTGATCGCACGATGCAATGCGTCGCTATCATGACCATCCACATCCGCAATCACGTGCCAATGATAGCTTTGAAAACGCAGCGGCGTATTGTCGGTAAACCAACCTTGTACATTACCATCGATTGAAATTTGGTTATCGTCATAAAATATAATTAATTTACCTAAACCCAGCGTACCTGCAAGCGAGCAAGCTTCGTGTGAAATACCTTCCATCAAACAACCATCCCCTACAAAACCATAGGTGAAGTGATCAATGATGGGAAACCCCTCTTGATTAAATTGCTGAGCTAAATGTTTTTCAGCGATGGCCATTCCCACTGCGTTGGCCAACCCTTGGCCCAACGGGCCTGTTGTTGTTTCAACGCCAGGGGTTTCGCCATATTCCGGATGGCCGGGTGTTTTGGAGTGCAGTTGACGAAATTGTTTGATGTCGTCTAAGGTGAGCGCATAACCGGAAAGGTGGAGAAGAGAATAAAGCAGCATGCAACCATGGCCATTGGATACGACAAAACGATCACGATTGGGCCATTGTGGATTCGTTGGATTATGTCGCAAAAAACCGTTCCAAAGCACTTCGGCAATGTCTGCCATGCCCATGGGCATTCCGGGATGACCGGAATTGGCTTTTTGCACCGCATCCATGCTGAGAACTCGAATAGCATTAGCTAGTTCGCGATGAGTTGGCATTCGCTTTTCTCCTGTGAAAAAGTGCAGGCATGTTACCTGAAATGTGAGGGTACTGTCATCTTAGTTAGAGGGCGGGTGGACACGCGGCCTTAGTCCACCACCTTACCCAGCGTGACACCGAGATTTAAACCGAGTATGATGCTGAAATTCTATTTTTTTAATCATTTTTGATGGTTTAATATATGCAAAAAGAATTTCTCTTCACCTCTGAATCCGTTTCCGAAGGCCACCCCGATAAAATCGCTGACCAAATTTCCGACGCTGTATTGGATGCCATCCTGCAACAAGATAAAAAATCGCGCGTTGCGTGCGAAGCATTTGTCAAAACAGGTATGGTATTAGTCGGCGGCGAAGTCACCACGTCAGCCTGGGTCGATGTGGAACAAGTTGTGCGAAATGTAGTACGTGATATTGGTTACAGTAGCTCGGAAATGGGATTTGATTGGGAATCCTGTGCCGTGATGTCTGCCATTGGCAAACAATCCACCGATATTGCACAAGGTGTCGACCGCAAAAGCCAAGAAGAACAAGGCGCAGGCGATCAAGGGTTGATGTTTGGTTATGCGACGAACGAAACGCCTGTTTTAATGCCCGCACCTATTTTTTATGCGCATGAACTGGTTAAACGCCAAGCAAAATTACGCAAAGAAGACGTCTTGTCTTGGCTGCGTCCGGATGCAAAAAGTCAAATTACCTTTCGATACGCAGACGGTAAGCCCGTCGGTATCGAAGCCGTGGTACTTTCCACGCAACATGCCCCTGACATTGAGCAAGAAGACTTAGTACAAAGTGTGATTTCAGAGATAATAATACCCACTCTTCCGGAAGAATGGATCACCAAAGATACCAAATTTTATGTCAATCCCACGGGCCGCTTTGTGATTGGCGGCCCGCTAGGTGACTGCGGTTTAACGGGACGAAAAATCATTGTTGATACCTACGGCGGCATGTCTCGTCATGGTGGCGGTTGTTTTTCTGGCAAAGATCCTTCGAAAGTGGATCGTTCTGCCGCTTATGCTTGCCGTTATGTGGCAAAAAATATTGTAGCCGCTGGCATTGCTGACCGTTGTGAAATTCAAATTTCGTATGCAATCGGCATTGCTGAACCGATCTCGATTACAGTCGACACGTTTGGCACAGGCAAAATTCCTGAAAAGGATATCATTCCTTTGATTCGAGACCATTTCGACTTACGCCCTTATGGCATTATTAAAATGCTCGATTTATTACAGCCCGTTTATCGTCAAACAGCCACGTATGGGCATTTTGGTCGGGAAGACTTGAGCGTCACCTGGGAAAAAACAGACAAGGCAGCTGCATTACAAACAGCCGCAAAAATCTAAGCATGATGCAATTATATTTATATGATGGAGAGACATAAACGCATGGTTACAACCTTACTCCAAGCGGTAGACACGGACTATAAAGTCGCCGATCTTTCCCTGGCTGACTGGGGACGCAAAGAAATTAGTATCGCAGAAACGGAAATGCCAGGCTTAATGGCGTTACGTGAACTGTACCAAGGCAAAAAACCGCTAAAAGGCGCGCGTATCGTGGGTTGTTTGCATATGACAGTGCAAACAGCGGTATTAATTGAAACGCTGGTTACGCTAGGCGCCGAAGTTCGCTGGTCATCCTGTAATATTTTTTCGACGCAAGATCATGCCGCCGCTGCGATCGCTAAAGCAGGCATTCCTGTTTTTGCTTGGAAAGGGGAAACGGAAGAAGAATACTGGTGGTGTGTAGAGCAAACCATTAAAGGGCCTAATGGTTGGCAACCCAATTTAATTTTGGATGATGGCGGTGATTTAACCGTTCTTATACACGAAAAATATCCCACTTTATTAAAAAATATTAAAGGCTTGTCCGAAGAAACGACGACAGGCGTGCATCGATTATATGAAATGCACAAAGAAGGTAAATTGAAAGTACCAGCAATCAATGTCAATGACTCGGTGACCAAATCTAAATTTGATAATTTATATGGTTGTCGTGAATCATTGATTGATGGCATCAAACGAGCAACCGACGTGATGATTGCGGGCAAAATTGCACTTGTCTGCGGCTACGGTGATGTGGGTAAAGGTTGCGCACAAGCATTACGTGCATTTGGTGCCACGGTTTGGGTGACTGAAATTGATCCGATTTGTGCGTTGCAAGCGGCGATGGAAGGTTACCGTGTGGTGACCGTGGATGATGCCGCTTCGCAAGCAAATATTTTTGTTACAGCAACCGGCAACATGAATGTCATCACCCATGAGCACATGCTGCAAATGCCCAACGAAGCGATTGTTTGCAACATTGGGCACTTTGACTCTGAAATTGATATCGCCTCTTTGCGACAATACCCTTGGGAAAACATTAAACCTCAAGTCGATCATGTTTTCTTACCGAATGGCAGACGATTAATTATTTTAGCGGAAGGTCGTTTAGTCAACTTAGGTTGTGCAACAGGACACCCCAGCTTTGTCATGTCAACGTCGTTCACCAATCAAGTGTTAGCGCAGCTTGAATTGTGGTTACACAATGAAAAATATGCGGTAGGTGTTTATGTGTTACCCAAACAACTCGACGAAATGGTAGCGCGCTTGCATTTACAAAAGCTAGGCGTAAAACTAACGAAGCTGACTCAAAAACAAGCGGATTATTTGGGCATTCCGATTGATGGGCCGTATAAGCCAGATCCTTATCGTTATTAATTCTTAGGCACGGCGCATCCGCCGTGCTTTCTGTTGGTTTCTATTCATTCCCCTAAATTCCTAATTCTTGGGAAAAATATATAAAACGTAGGGTGGATTAGATGCGTTTTTTGCATCGTAATCCACCAAGCAACGCTGCAATTTGATTATATTTGGTGGATTACGATGCAAAAAACGCATCTAATCCACCCTACGTTGTAAATCTTCACTCTCCTTAACCATGAAAACCCCCGCCACACTTTCTGGCTTCTCTTTAAAAAACACAAGGAACATCCTATGATTAAAAAATTTTTATTTGCATCCCTTTTTTTTATTTCCCCCTCTTACACCGCCGCCGAAACCTGCCCCACTCCCAGCTCTCTTCAACACGGCAACTTCGCGGGCTGGCAAGCACTCGACATCGATAATGCAGAACCACTTTCTTTAAAACACTTACAAGCCTTCGAAAAAAAGGTCCATTATTTTGCTATTGCAGAATGGATGCAAGACGCCCCCGAAGGAGAAGCACACTGTTACTATGACGGAATTAAACGCGACTACAGCCACTTAGGTGTGTTCCTCACGCGACACGGGTTATCCGTTGATAAAACAAACTCCATTTGGCAACGAGTCGATGACTATGTGGTGCAATGTAATAAATCCATTTCCCAATGTTTTTTTATTGATCATTAAAAATGATTAGGTTTATATATTTGAAAAATAATGGTTTTTTTTAAAAAATAGGAAAAAAAAAAAAAAAATCACTCACTAGACTAACAATCGCTTAAATTGTTTGCTTAAGTATTTTTACTAAAAGCAGACTCAATTCCCGGTATTGACAAAATAATTAAACAGTGAGGATGTTGCATAATGACCGCTTCCGCTCGCCCACAAGAAAGTGAAAAGCCCGCTCCGGTTAATTCCAAAAAAGAATCTGACGATCAGCAGCAAAAACAGGAAGCGCTGATGGCCACCATTAAAAAAGATGGAGAGAGTGGGCTCAATTTAATCAAAAGTTATGTCTTACCTTCCCTGGGTGAGCAGAAATCTTCAATTCCTATTTTTCTTGCAGAAAAAAATAGTTTTTTCTCCATTGAACTGAGGCGGATTGCCCTGCAATATTTGGTATATGAATACTGGCCTGCCGTACAAAATCTTCATACGCTATTTTTGAAAAAAACGAAGGTAGCCAAGAAGGAAGACATTACTGAAATTAAAGAAATACAAAAAAAAATAGTAGAAGACCATGTGAGCACACGATTTGAAATACAACAAACTATAGACGAGAGAAATAAAAAATTAGCTCGCGAAGAAGAGAAAAAAAAACATCTCCATGCTCGAACTCAATTAAAAGAAAGATTGAGTGCAAAACTGGCAACACTACAACCTCTCTCTCTAAAACCACGACGTCCCTCTACTGCTTCAAGAGCGTCACATACATCCACTTCATCTGCTTTCGATGCCGATACTCTCTTGCATAATCGGAAAAGCTCAAACAGCTTAGTTCGTCTAAAATCGAGTTTTTCTACAGAAGAACATCAATCTGCTTCTGCTTCTCCCTCTCGTCTATCTCATTGCAGCTCTAATTCAAACTCTTCTTCACAACGAGACTGGGGCATTCATACAGCCTTAGGTGTTATTAGCGAACCTTTTCCTCCAACCCCACGATTTTATGCCCCCGAACGTTCTTGGAATGCAGGAGAGTCCATTGCAACAGAAGAACAAAAAGCAATTAGACTCAATGTAAGTGGAGAAAAGCGTCGAGACATAGTGGACCGCTATCTAAACGATACATTAATTGACTCTAACTTTGAAGCTCGTCTGATAAACAGCGGAGTTAAGGATTTGATCGAGCAATTTTTCCTGGATTTAAAAAGAAATGCATCGACGGATTTTGTTTTGTTACACAAAGCAGAGCAAAGAGACAAGGAATATTCATTAGTAAAAAAGGCTTTATCTCAATTCATCGAGGTCAATTTAAATAATACGAATTACGGGATGGCTTCCGCTGTAAAGTGCGCAACTATTGCGCTGAAAGAACTGCTCGAACTAAAAACAACCTATAACTATGCCACTCGATTTTATCCTCAATTACTCAAACAATACCAGGAAGTAAAAATTAGCCCTGCACATAGGGCATTTGGTAGCCAAGCCCAAAAAGACGCTCAACAAGAAGAAAAAGACATTGAAAAGTTATTAACACCTGCAACAGCGGCTTTTAACCATTTTGATCAGGCGTTTGAAAACTTTTGCTCAAAAACCACCAAAGCATTGGAAACTATTTATCGGCATAGTCCGTTTGTTTCCGCAAAAACAGTCGCTAGTATACAAAGCATAATGAGCACATTAAGCACGGCGTCTCCACCTCAAAAACCGCAGAAACAAAATAGTTTACTGAACTTGTTTAGTAAAACACATGCGGCCGCTGTTTTAAGTATCCCCTCTTTTGCAAAAGAAGGAGAGTTGATTTCAACGGTAACTGCTAGAAGTAACTCATCCACGCTGGCTAAACATTCATAATAAAAATAAAATAAGGATAGTGACCCATGGGTTATTCTCATAATACTTTTTCCGAAACACTCGATGAAAAAAAAGAAGACGAACAATACGCTCTTCTCACCTCCATCAGAGCATCCGGAAAAAGAGGTATAGACAAAATAAAAAGTTTCACCCTACCTACTAGTGCAAAATATAGCGACGTTAAAACGCCTCTTTTTCTAACCACTAAAGATACTTTTTTCGCTACTGAATTAGCGCGTGTCGTTCGGCTAAAAAAGGTTGAAGAATATTGGTCAATAATGAGTGAGTTATATGATTTGTTTTTAGCAAAAGAAGCAATCACGAACATAGCCGAAATTCAGCTCATAAAAGGCAAGCAAAATTCTATCGTTGAGACAGATGCTCTTCCACCCAGTTTGCTCGCAGCAAAACGAGCAAAGTTAAGCTATACAACAGATCAAGAACAACGACAACGTGCTGTTCAAGAGATAGAACAAGTTCTCCAGAACACACTTAAAAACGCAGAAATTGCCAAACTAGCTAATACAACGCAAGATCAAGCTGCTATTGAACCAGCGCCGCAAAGCGGCCTCCCCATCGCAACTCCTTCCACCACGTCTCTTCCAAGAACATCGACACGCACTTCCAATGTCTCTTTTAAATTATACTCTTTAGATGACAGACTTGCTCTTTCTGACTCTTCACCAGCAACCCAAGACATAAAAGTTGTTTCAGTTTCAACCCGTTCGTCCACTTCTTCCAACAACAGCAGGCTAGGGAAAAGCTCGCTCTCTCGCATAAGAAGCAACAGTGAAAGCAGAGATTCCCAATTTTCGGGACAGATAGGATATAATCTTTCTTTAGTATCTGACTCACCTTCTCATGCGCATCATTCACGCAACCAATCTGACTTTTCAGCGCAAAGGATGAGAGTTAATACAGCACTCGGAAAGATGGCCGAATCGGGTCCACCTACTCCCCAAGACCCAGAACCTTCTTATAGATGTTATTTTACAGATTCAGCGTCAACTGAAGATAAAAAAACTTTACTGAATTTTTCGGCATTGTTTAAAGATAGTTTGTCGGACTTACTTTTAAAGGATCAACTACTTACTTCGGGCTTTGAATTCAATTTGATAGAAGAACTCGTCCCGTTAATTAATGAAATCTTCACTAATCTACAAGTGAACGATCTGATCAAGTTTAATCTATTATATAAAGCGGAAGAAAGAGATGCAGAATATTTAAAGGTAATAACCACCTTAAATGACTTTATTGCGTGCCGCGAAGCTTGCCCTAGCCGGATTATGAAATCCGCTGTTACGCATGCAATCAGTCTGCGTGATCGATTAACGGGATTGAAAAGTTTATATCTTGCTGAAAGCGATCCATCATCGCCTAATAACGCAACGGCTTTTCATAAATTTGATCAAGAACTTATAAAATTATACTCAGAAACGGAAAAAGCATTACATAAAACCCATTGTTACAGTCCAACGGTTACTTCAGACACCATTACGGCGATAGAAAATTTGAGATATGTTATTAAAAGTTACCTTACACCTAAGCAGCCCAAAAAAGCGGCAGGATTGTTTGCAAATAATCCCTTTCTTTCCCTAGGTCAGACGATTTCTCAACGAGCAGCTTCTGCATCGGCTTATACTAGATCGACTTAAAACGTCTTAACCCGCCATCCCCGAATGCTTTTGTCCTCTGTAGGGGACAAAAATTTAATTCTTTATAAATTACCGAAATTGTAGGGGCGGACCCGCGTGTCCGCCCAGCGGCCTCAACCGTAAAGTCCGGGCGGACACATGGGTCGCCCCTACTCAAAGCGTTTTTGTCCCCTGCAGAGGCTTTTGTCGGGGATGACAATTTAACAATAAAGGCATTTATTGCTATCCTTACACTATTCTTATAAGGATTTGTGTATGACTACAACTGATATTGCGGCGGTTTTTTTTACGACTAACACTCAAAAAAACATGATGAGCGCTTTGCAAAAACATCCGCAAATTCAATGGGTGATAGACGCTCTCAACCGTTATGAAAAACATCACGTTACATTGATCAGTCGTTCGTGCGAAAAAATTCGGCGCGCATTCATTGAAAGTTTAGCGCAACGGCTTTTTGGTGAAGCAATGCCGTTGGTATGGCGTGAATGTCAGGTTATTTATTTTTCTTCCACTTGCTTAAGCGAACCTCATAAAATAAGACAGGATTTTCAGCTGCTTACGGAAGCGGCTAAACAACAACGACTTGTTTTGGTCATGGATGAATTTTTTTATTCGCATATTCAATCTATAGCTTTGCAAAGTGAATGGCGCTTGATTATTTTTAGCTCCGAAACGAATCGCTTACCATCCACTTTATTTACCGAAGGCTTATTCATTGAGCCGGATTTTTCTAGCCTGATGGCTTTATTGAAAATACATCGCACGCAATTGGAAAATTTTCATCGAGTCATGATTGCAGATGATCGGGTGACTCAGGCTTATACGTTAGCTGGACACTATTTACCGGGGCATTCACACGTTGATAAGACCCTAGAATTACTCGATAGCGCTGCCTCTCATGTGAGCTTGCTTGAACGTTCTGAAAATGACCAGCAAAAAATACCTGTCACATCGGAAGCATTGCTACAAGTCGTCTCAAATTGGACGCATATTCCCTTAACGCATTTGCATCATTCACAATTTCAAGCACAAAAATTAGCAGAGGCAGTCAAGAAAAAAATATTTGGTCAAGATGCTGCCATCAACAGAATAGCAGCTTTGCTGCAAAATGCAGGCATTAAATTACAAGACTCTCATGGGCCTCTGTGTAATCTTCTTTTGGCGGGTTCTCACAATGTAGGCAAAACAGAAATGGTTTATGCCATCGCAGAACATCTTTTTGGGAACCCCGATGCTGTCTTGCGGCTTAATCCACATCCTTCTCATTCAACAGAATTAATGCTTTTTCCACGTGGCTCTTGTCATCCTACCCGCTTACTGGATGCGATTGCTCAAATGCCTTACGCTATTTTGTTAATTGAGGATATCGAACAATTATCACGCAATGGCTTAGACCAATTGAAAAACTTGCTCGATCAAGGTCATATGGTAGATGAAAAAAACCAGCAGTATGATTTTCGCCATGCCATCATCATCGCAACAACGCGCACTATTTCCTCTCCCGCTTCCTCGGAAAAACATGCAGAGCCCACTAAAGCGATTGATTTAATGCAATTGGTATTGAATCAACCTATTTCAGATACGACGCATTTAAATGGCGCATTACCCTCGATGCAAGAATTATGTGACGAACTCATACCGACTTTGTCGGAAACCCTCCCTCTTTCTTTTTTACAAAAATTTAATCTTATTCCATTCGCACCGCTCGATTATGCAGCATTTGAAAAAATCATTCGCGCAAAAATTAAATTGCTCGCACGTCGTTTGCATACAAGCTTCGGCATTGAACTCAGTTTTGCACCAGAGGTGGTGAAGTTTTTAGCGCATGAAGCGCTGTGGCGGAAAGTGAATACGCAATCGTTAGAAAAATTATTAGAACAACATCTTTATTCCGCTGTTACCCATGAAATATTGGCGCATGCGGAAAATAAAGATCGATCTAAACGATTATTGATTCAATTGAATGATTCGGGACAATTATTGCGATGTGAATTTATCTTATCCAGTGAAGCAGCGCTCTATACTTTATGAAAAAAAGGGGCCGAATTGCCCCTTTTTTTTATTATACCTCTCCGCCCTTTACTCTCGGGTTTGTAGGAGTTAAGGAAGGAGGAGAACCGCCCCAGCATCACTATCCCCAGCTGATCCACCTAATATTCCGCCTGGGTTTGTGGGAGCTCTAGGTGACGGGGGATTGGGTGAAGTCACGGTTCCAGTCAGAGGAGTTGGAGCAGATGTTGGGACAGTAATAGTAGGATTTTGTGGAACCCATGTAGGCCGAACACGCGCGCAAGCTACCGAAGTGGGTGTTGTTTTACCGGTTGCAAAAAAGCCAGAACCTCCGTTACAAACAACAGGTGCGTACCAATAATTATACTCTCTATCCGTTGTAGATAAACTGCAACTGCCAGGTGAATGCGCCCAAGTACCGCAAAGAGTATAACAAGTACTATTATCGTATAACCAAAAATAAGTCACCGTGCCTGTAGCCGCTGTAGTCCACCCACCTTGAGCGTTGCTAAGCTGAGTTTTGCCAGGAGCACCACCGCCACTGTGGCAAGCCGAAAAACTAGGCCCGCCTGTTAATGCGGTGGGACTTGCAGGCGTACAACTAAACCCTCTTGCTACATATTGTTGAGCCAATGCAACTGTTGGAATATTTTCTACGGTAAAACCATTTGGGGAAGCCGGATTAGGATATTGTGCTACTTCGATACCGACATTAAACACACCCACCTGTGAATAACCTACAGGACAAGCTGCGGGGACATAGCTAGTGTACCGGCCTGTCGATTCTAGCGTGCCGAGTACTCGATCTACTTTACATTTAGTAGGGCAAGTGGAGGCGGAGGCTCCCGCCGGATAAACGTCATTAATATCAGCACAAGCCGGAGTAGCAGGACATGTCGTCCATTGACTAAAATCTTCTCCAGCTGCTGGAGCAGAAGCGTACGTTGTGCTGGGATACATAACGGATTGGCGCCCAGGGTTGATAGGAATAACTTGAGTACTATTCAGCGCTGAACCAATAGAAGCATATCCACCGCAGAGGAATACTATAATAAACCCTATCAGTTTTGACTTCGACATACTCACTCCCTCACTCAATGTCATACTCTATTAATAAGTATATATCTTTATTTAAAAACATCCATTCAACACCTAAGTGGAATAAAGGTATGTAGGGGGGTGGCACGGGGCGCTTTTTGCACCGTAATCCCCCGTTTTGGCGTCGAATCGGTGGATTACGACGCAAAAAACGCGTCTAATCCACCCTACATTTTCTATTTACGCAACAATGCCCAAGAAAGCGGCTAACTAGCTGGAATAATTAAATTTTTTGATCGCCCGGCATCATTCGTAGCAATACATTGTCTTTTTTAAAGAAATGATGATAGAGCGCGGCAAGTATATGCAGTGATACCAAGACAATAATTACAATTGCCAACGCGTTATGAATAGTAAAAGCGATATCATCTACGGTTTTGCTAGGAGCAATCGGTAAATTGAAATAAACCCCAAATAAATGAGGTGCATAACCTGCAGCAACCGACCCAATCCAGCCGCATAATGGCATTGCGATCAATACAGCGTACAGGGAAACGTGCACGATTCTTTCTATAATAAGTTGCCATGGCGGGGTGTTAGGAAGCAAAGGTTTGGGATTCAGGAATGCCCAAGTCATTCGCAACAACATGAGCAATAAGACAAACAATCCTATCATTTTGTGGTAATTGATGACGGTCATGCGCAAGGTTTTTTCTTGTATATCGCCCATGAAAAAACCAATCATCAGTAGACAAGTAACAAGAATAAAAACAAGCCAATGAAAAAATTTGGTTACAGAGCCATAAGTCGTTGCAGTGTTTTTAAGCATGAGGATCTCGAGCAATTATCAGGAGGAATGCTGTAGGGGTTCAACGAATCGTCCCCTACAGTATGGCAAGAAGTATTACTCAACTACTGCAACGCTGGTGCAAGTAGCGTTCATCGTTAATTTAGAGTTTTGTTTGACTAAGTTAGTTAGCTGGACGCATGCCGTTGCAGGGACACTTGGAATCGTAATGGTATATCCATTTGCCGAAGGATTGGTTACGTCCATTGCACCGCCCCATCCAGAAAATGGCATGGCGTTACCAGGCAGGTAAGGCTTCAAATTGTCTGGAGTTGCTCCTGCCAACGTACCTGCTGCAGCAAGGTAACTCTCAGCCGCGGCTACTATTGCGGTGATATTATTTAATGTGGCTGCAATTTTTTGGTTAAGAGATGCGGATTGATAGTAGCGAATAGACATGACGATAACCATTGCGGCGATAGCTAACACCAACATGATTTCTAATAACGTAACGCCAAGAACAGATTTGAAAGACCTTTTCATAATTCTCATCTTCCTTTGTAATAATCAGTCATTTGTATTATTTCATCGACCTTAATCGATGCTAAAAGTTCTCTGTAAAGGGTACTATTTATCGGTTAGCGAAGCAAGCATGTCACTCTGCTTTAAAAAGCATTTAAATACTGGTATGGTCGCGCTCAAGAAACTGCATTTTTTGGATGATAACTATGTCGCAATTACTTCCTAGCATCGAAACCAATCCCGCTACGCCCCCCGTTGGCTCGGTTATTTGGCTGCACGGTCTGGGCGCCGATGGGAATGATTTTGCTCCTATCGTGCCTGAACTTAACTTGCCAAACAACTTGCCGCTGCGTTTTGTTTTTCCTCATGCACCCACGATGCCTGTCACCATCAATAATGGTTATAGCATGCCTGCTTGGTATGACATTGTCTCATTCGAGGTAGATCGGCACGCAGACACAGCAGGCATTGAAGCCTCTAAAAAGCATGTGCATGCACTCATAGAAAATGAAGAAAAGCTCGGCATTCCAGCCGAAAAAATTATTATCGCCGGATTTTCTCAAGGTGCTGTGATGGCATTAACCACGGGTTTAACGTATCCAAAACGTCTCGGTGGCATTATTGCTCTCTCAGGTTATTTGCCACAGCGAGATACTGTTTTAGAACAAGCAAGCAAAGTGAATCATACGATCCCGATTTTTTTAGGCCATGGGAAAGAAGATAATGTGGTGCCCTGGGCATTAGGAGACATCACGCATCAATGGCTGCAAAAGAATCATTATTCTGTTAATTGGTTTAGCTATTTGATGGGGCATACGGTTTGTGCGGAAGAGATTCTGGATATTGCGGCTTGGTTGAAGAGAGTGTATTTATGTTGAGGCTGGTGGACGGCAGGCTGCGCTTTGTCCACCCGCCACCAAACCCTGAAATCACCCGATCATCCAAACAAATAACTAATACCCAGCGAATATAAATCTAAATTACCCGTGTCATCATTCCCTTTTGCGCGCTGCCACTGCACATTCACCGCCATCGCAGGCATAAAGGAATAATCAGCACCTAATCCGAAATAATATCCATTCGAGCTGCTCGAGTCATTATCTACTAGGACGCCTAAATTATTATTGCTGCCTTCTATTTTTGCATTGATATGCGCCACACCCAACTTAGCAAACAATTCAGCGCCGGTATCCCCAATGGGTAATAATGCTTTCGCCGCTGCATCGTAAGAATAGTAACTCACATCGCCCACTTTTGTGCCGAGAAATTTAAGTGTGGAATCAGCATACTTGCCATAGCCTATTTCCGCTGCAAAAAAAGGTATAAATTTATAACCTGCATTCAGATTTAAGCCCAACCCTGAATTAGAAAGTGAAACACCTGGACCTGTATCCACATTGCTGAGACGAGAATTACCCCCATTGGCTTCTAGGTACCAACCTGAAGGCAGCGGCGCTACAGCAAAAACAGATGTCATGGTTGTTAGGCTTGCTAAGATTAATATGCTTTTAAATCTATTTTTCACTTAACCATCCTCTTATTCGAATTTATACAAAATACCTAATTTGAATTGGTTGTCATGCGCAGAAATATTATTGTCATACATCGTAAATGAATTATAAGTCACGTAATCGTATTCAGCCCGAACACCCCACAGATCATTGATATCGCCTTCAACACCCGCACCAAACTGACCGCCGCTCGCATTATTGTAATTCCAATTAGACGTAGAACCGGCGGGGGGAATGCTTTGATTTAAAGCAAAACGGGATTTGATAAAGCCTAAACGAACATAACCATTAACTGCATCGGTAAATCTGAAAGCGGGAAGTAAAGCAACGCCGTAACTGTATTTCATGCGCAGCTTCACTTGTGCGGTGCCGCCGCCGGCAATATTGACTTGCTGAGAACTGATACTCGTTGAGCTCGCATTTGCGAAGCCTTCAAGATTTAAAAAGACGCGTTGTGCCGCTGTCCAACGAATACCACCAAAAAAACCGCCTAAAACACCGTTTGAATCCGAGGTATTATTAACAGAAGTGGAATCTCTTACTTTCCATTTGCCAGTATCATACCCTGCTTCTGCTCCCAAATAAGGCAGCATCACATCGGCAAGAACGCTAGTCGTACTGATGAAAAATATCGCGGTTGAAATTCCAATTTTCTTAAACATGCTGTCACTCCTGACAAAATGGCGAAGCGTAAAGTCTACAATAAATTTTGCAGCAGCGCGACGATCCGCATCGCACCACCACAAAAACCTAACCGTTAGAGCCAATTGTCAACAGACCCTAAGCAAATTTATAAACTAAACCGATATTAAATGCATCTGATCTGACAGAAACACCTTTGAACTTGTTATATTTCGTATAGTCATATTCACCGCGTAAATCCCAATTTTGGGTGACGCTGGTTTGAATACCTAACCCTATTTGCCCCCCTGCAACCGTGGTGCCGTAATTTGCAAAATGCGTTTTTATTGCACCTAAACGGACATAGGTCATGGTGGTATCGCTAAGCATAACGCCCGGAATAAAACTTGCGCCGAAGCCATACGTGGATTTAATACTTCGCGCACCGTGACTCGGATTACTGTCTAATGTAGAGGTTCCTACTATCCCGAACAATTCGCCTGCTAGATAAATGGTTTGATTGATTTTAGCACCATATCCGGCATTAATTGTCAGTGGCATGCCTCTGAAATTACCGACACTGGACGTATTATCGACGACACCTAAACTCGCACCCAGATAAGGCGCACCGTCCGCACAAGCAACGGTCGAAGTGATTGCTAAAATTGCACTCGCAATTAACAATTTTTTAAACATGATGACCCCTAATTTTTATTAGATTTTCTCATCCGGAGTTGATCTTGAGAGGTATAGAAATCTATCTTGGCGTCCTGAATATGACGAGCGTGTCATATTAGATAGATTAATTAGAGCAACCGATCTTATAGTATTATTTTATGCAGTTCAACATGGCAGAAAATGATCAGCGTCATCTCTCACTGACTTTTCGTGCCTGAGCCCGTGTGCGTGCCCGCGCCCGTCTTTTCCTCGACAAACCGATTAAGCTTCCACTTTTTTCTGATTTTGGCATACCAACAAGATGAGTCATTTTATTGAAAAGATTAGCCATAATATTAGCTTCTATTCTTTGATCAATAATATTTCGCCCACCAGCGTCTTTAGATTATTACAGAAGCTGATTATTTAAAGGGCAGAGGACTGCTAACTAGAATTGTTGCCATGCTGACTAAAATGGCTAAAGAAAAAGCTTAGTGGTTTCCGCAAAGAAAAGACGGGCGCGGGCACGCACACGGGCTCAGGCACGAAAAGTCAGTGAATTACGCAACAACGCCTCTACATACACTGAGAGATGACGGAGATTTTATTTAGCATTCGTCGCATAACCTACAAACACTTCATTCAATTGTTGTGAGACACGAATAAACGTCGTACGTTTCGATAATTCTTTTAAACGTTGCGCACCCACATACGTGCAGGTTGAACGAATGCCGCCTAAAATATCCAGCACAGTATTGTTAACAGGACCTCGATAAGGCACATTCACTGAACGACCTTCACTTGCACGATATTCAGCGACATTTCCATGATATTTTTCCATCGCCTCAGTAGAGCTCATGCCATAAAAACGTTTAAATTTTCTGCCATTCTCTTCGATGACATCCCCTAAACATTCATCATGACCGGAAAGCATGCCGCCCAACATCACAAAATCCGCACCCGCAGCAAACGCTTTTGCGACATCACCTGGCGAGGTGCAACCACCATCGGCACAAACTTGACCACCCAAACCATGCGCTGCGTCAGCGCATTCAATAATTGCTGAAAGTTGCGGATAACCCACGCCGGTTTTTTCACGCGTCGTACAAACCGAACCGGGACCAATACCAATTTTGACAATATCAGCGCCTGATAAAATTAATTCTTCCACCATTTCACCCGTCACCACATTCCCTGCCATAATCACTTTATTGGGATAGGTATTGCGCAACCGTTCTAAAAATTTAACGAACCGTTCGGTATAACCATTCGCCACATCCAAACAAATCATCGGCACATCCACCACCCGCATGATTTCTTGTACTTTTTCAAATTCGCGCTCTGAGATGCCTATAGAAACAAAAGCGGATTTCAGCGCGTCAGGATGGTCTTTTGCAAACTGCTGCCACTCAGCGGGCGTATGAAATTTATCCATGGCGGTCAACATGCCGTGTTGAGCAAGTGCCGCGCCCATGGCAAACGTCCCCGTGTGATCCATATTTGCGGCGACAATGGGCACGCCCGTCCACGTGACACCAGAATCTCTAAAATGAAATTCTCTTTCTAACATGACTTCGGATCTTGATGTTAAGACGCTACGTTTTGGGCGAATCAAGACATCTTTAAAATCTAATTTTACATCGTTTTCGATACGCATTTTTTAATCCTCTAAAAAACAGAACAAACTATTGTTGGCGTCGTCATCATCTTAAGTCGCCGTCATCCCGAACGTTCTTATCGGGGATCTACTTTTCTATACATCTCGTTAAATACGGCTCTTGTAGGGGCGGACCCGCGTGTCCGCCCAGCGGCTTTCCCTGTAAAGTCAGGGCGGACACATGGGTCCGCCCCTACAAAAAGCGTTTTTGTCTTGTACAGAGAATCTACTCACCTTCGATGATATCTCCGATAAAAGCGTCCGGGGATGACGATTAATGTTTTCTCAAAACAGCAAAATAAAATCCATCCATGTCGTGCATCCCCGGTAAAATTTGCCGGCCTATCAGACATTCCTTACCCCATTGCGCTTTAATTTTTTCTTCATTAGCATCCCTATTCGCTGCAAGAAAAGCGCTTAACACACGCACATTTTCTTCAGCATAAACAGAACAAGTGGCATATACAAGCAACCCATTCGGCTTGAGTGTGGGCCATAAAGCAGATAAAAGTCGCGCCTGTTCTTTTGCTAATTGGAAAACATCTTCTGCTTGACGCAATAATTTAATATCCGGATGACGACGAATCACACCCGTGGCAGAACATGGCGCATCCAATAAAATTCGATCAAACGGCACACCATCCCACCATTGCGAAATATCACCCGCATCCGCGCAAATTAAATCCGCCATCAACCCTAAACGATCTAAATTTTCTTTGACTGAAATCAATCGTGTGGCATCGCTATCCAAGGCTATCAATTTAGCCAGATGGGGTTGTTTTTCAAGAATATGTGTGGTTTTTCCACCTGGCGCCGCGCACGCATCTAAAACGCGCTGATGCGGCAGAGGAGCCAATAATTCTGCTGCTAATTGGGCGGCACCATCTTGCACGGAAACTTCTCCCTGTAAAAATCCGGGGAGTGACTCAACATCGCAGGGCTGTGTTAATAAAATACCTGAAGGTGTTTCGGAAATAATATGTACACCTTGTTCTTGCCTCTGGACGGTAGGGGCGGACCCATGTGTCCGCCCGGACTTTAAGTTGACGCCGCTGGGCGGACACATGGGTCCGCCCCTACCGTGTTCAAGACCAGACGCGGCCAATAATTTTTCGCAATACGCTGCGCGCGTGATTTTTTGCTCATTTACGCGTAGCGAAAAAGGCGGATGCTGATTGTTTGCCGATAAAATCGCCTGCCAGTCGTCTGGCCAATCTTTTTGTAACAGACTTACCATCCAATCCGGATGAGAAAAAGTGGCGGTCATCGTTTTTTCAACCGTTTCCTTCAATTCCAATTCGCGTCGTTGATAATTCCGCAAAACAGCATTCACTAAATTTTTTGCCCACATTTTTTTAAATGCTTTGGTCGCAGCGACTGTTTCTGCAACAGCCGCATACGGCTGCACACGCATATCGCTTAATTGATACAACCCCACTAACAGCAAACAATAAATATCATCGTCTTTTGCTTTTAACGGCTTATCAAGTAACAATTTTAAAATAGCCGCTAACCGATAATACCAACGGCATACACCGTAACATAGCGCTTGCAAAAAAGCTTGGTCGCGTGAATCGGAAAAATGTTTCATTTGTTTTGGCAAGGCATCCGCGAGAGAAACACCCGTCATCACCTGACTCATCACCGTTGCGGCGGCAGCTCGAAGATTCATTAAATTTTTCCCAATTTTTTTAAAACAGCAAAATCTTGCTGCCGTGCATTTAACAGATCGGATGCAGACAATGGCTTTCCTCCGGGTAGCTGTACTTTTAACAAGCGCAAAACGCCCATCCCTGTGGCAACGTCAATACCTTGTGAAGAAGTTTGTATAATGGTTCCCGGCGGCGCCTGCGTCGTCTCGGGTGAAACACACGCCTCCCATAGACGTAAAGTATTCTCTCCCCAGTCGGTAAAAGCCACGGGCCAAGGATCAAATGCGCGAATTTTTCGATCGAGCTCTATTGCCGTCATTTGCCAATTTATTTCCGCTTCTTCTTTTGAAATTTTATGCGCGTAAGTGGCGAGCGCATTATCTTGTTTTTCTGCGGTGAGGTCATCTAACTGTGCCAAGGTTTTGATTAAGACTTCCGCGCCGGATGCCGCTAATCGATCATGTAATAGGGCGCTAGTATCGTGGATATTAATAGGACATTCCACTTTAGCCAGCATGTCGCCTGTATCCAATCCTTTATCCATTTGCATAATGGTCACACCCGTTTGTTGATCGCCCTCCAAAATAGCACGCTGAATAGGCGCGGCACCTCGCCAGCGCGGTAACAAAGAAGCATGCACATTAATACAGCCATATCGAGGGGCTTGCAAAACAGGCAACGGTAATAATAATCCATACGCAACAACGACCATGACATCGGCTCCCAAGGAAGTCAGGCGTTTTTGCTCTGCTTCATCACGCAAGGTTTGGGGTTGATATACAGGGATACCGTGTTTTACAGCGAGCTCTTTGACGGGACTTGCCGTTAATTTGCGTCCGCGTCCTGCAGGTCGATCGGGCTGCGTGTAAACAGCGATCACCGTGTGCTCGGAGTCAAGCAAGGCTGATAAAGTACTAACAGAAAATTGCGGCGTGCCGGCAAAGATAATTTTATAAGATTTTTTTGTTGTCATTTTATTCGTATAAATAAAGGCCTTGTTGCGTAACTCACCATTAAATGGCATTTGTAGGGGCATGGCGTGCCATGCCCGGCAGCTTCAACAAGATAGGCAACTCGGGCACGGCACGCCGTGCCCCTACAAAATAGATTTACTCAACAACGCCATACATAAAAAATAATTAGTTAATTTGTTGAGGATTTTTTCACACCCCCAACAATAACCCATCCCGATAACTCTTCACTGCAGAAGCCATATCACCCAATTCTTCGTATAATTTCCCGTAAGCAACGTAAGCTTCGGGTGTGGCAGCTAGCTTTAAGCTTTCATCTAAATAATGGCGGGTTTTCCCCCACAATTGGCAACGCATAGACAAACGCGCCAATGTTAAAAAAAGAATGGCTTGATGAGGATATAATTTCAACCACCGCTCTGCATGCGCTAATTGCTTTTTGGGATCGTTGGTTTCCAACTCACCGTAAAGTTTGACGAGATCACTATCCCACGTTTTTTTGACCGTGTGATTAATGAGCTCTTCCAATTCGGTCGCCGCAGTAGGATAAGGCGATAAATGTTTTGCATAACAATAAACGAGTCGCGGATTTTTTTGCAATCGGCGAGGCATACTTACCCAAAATTCATCGAGATTTTTTAAACTCTCTGCGCGACTTGCCGTTTGATTCAATAACTCTTGATAAACATGTTGTTCTAATTGGTCTAATTGATTGGTTGTCATTATTTTTGCTTTGCGCAAGCTAGGCAACAACTTGACTAAGTTTTTCCAATCGGCCAAGCGGATATAGAGTTTTTCCAATAATTTTAATACCACAGGATGCAAAGGCACGATACTGCGCAAATGATTTAAGGTTGCCAATGCTTGCTCGAGCTGTCCTTGATCAAATTGTAATTGCGCTTGCGTCAAACCAATTGCCACATCCGCTTGCGGGGCTAAATCATGCGCTTGATGCAAATACATATCGCGTTTGTCATACGCACCACGCTCATGCGCCGCTTTAGCTGCAGCCAAATAATTAATGAGTGGCGCATCGGATTGATCAATGCCTTCCAGCAAATAATTTTCTGCATTCCGCCAATGGCCTTCGATTAATTCTAGCAATCCCCGGTTGGTCTTGCTGTAAGCTTTATTTTTACGCCGCCAACGTAACCAATTTCTCCAGCGATAGACTGAGCTATCAATGCCATCGATCAATCGCACTATAAAATAAATCATAATCATCACCGCAATTAAGCTGAGTAAGGCAAACCAAAGCGGCATCTCTACCGACCAATTATTATAAGTAAATAAAGCAAGACCAGGATCTTTTGCGACACGCAAACCCAGCCAGACCGAAAAAATCAAGATGATGACCAGCGTAATAAATCGCCTCATGGGTACCCCTCCCTTACTTGCCTAGACTTGTTTGATAGTTTTGTAAGGCTTGTAGCGAATTAACGATATCCGGTGTGGCTGGATTAATGTCTATTTGCTGTAACTGCGTTAAGTTTTGGAGCAATTGTTTCGTAATAGGCGAATCGGGTTGCGCAAATTGTTTAATCCACTGTTCAGCTTGCAATAAACTCAAGCGATAAATTTCCGGCTGGTGATGCAATAAGGCCCATTGCACTTTTTCTATTTCAGCATGAAGATTTTGATATAAATAAACTTGCTGATCGGGTGCAATTAAGGGGAGGGAATTCGGTAAATTTTTTCGAACAACAACAATGCGATCAAATGCTTGCTTTAACGAGCTTAAGCCACGTCGCCACCACGATGCTTGGATATCGGCTTCAGCCGCTGCTTGTGTGGCAGCATGATTTGATAGCTCGGATAATAAAGGTAATTTATCCATTTGTTCATTTAACGCAGTAAGTTGTGCATAAATGCCTGCTATATCCACTTGCGGTGCGCTTTGCAAAGCAACAATATCCGCAGCGAGCGCCTCACGAATGGGATAGGCTTTGGGATCTGAAATTTTTGCGATGCTTTGATCGGCTGATTGTAATAATTTGATAGCCAGCTGTACATTACGTTCATATTGCAAACCATCATGCGCCACTTTAAGAAGATAATAAGCCTCTCCCAACAGAAAATCGTCTTTATTTGTGCGCTGGTTTTTTTGAATATCATCGATGGTTTGTGATTGAGTTTTAAGCGCTTGCTCCATGGTTTGTTCGGCATTGACGGCTGTTTTTTGTGCTTCTGTCATTGCCGTTTGTACATTATTCACTTGATTAGCTAGCTGTGTTAATCCGTTCGCCAATCGGTGATTAATCGCTAGCAATGCATAACTGACGAAAAGAATCATGGCAATTAAAATACCGGCTGCGAAACCGGAAATGATTACGCCGATGTTTCCCCAAAAAAAGGGGCGGCGGGACTTTGCTGGTGGAGTGACTGGGTCAACTTGATTTTCGGGCATGGGTATTCCTCTTTCCTAAAATGTAGTCACTCATGATCGCCGCCGAAAGGTGGATTACGACGCAAAAAGCGCGTCTAATCCACCCTACAAAGGCATACTTTTTATGGAATCAAGTATGGCGGCGTGGCTGGCATTCGAAGCAACAAAAACATGCTGGAATTTTAATTCTTTGGCAAGTGCGCTTAATCGCTGGCTTACGACAATTAATGGAACTTGTAGTAAAGCTTGCTCACCCTCCTGGCCAATCATCGTTAGTAAATTATGCAGGCTTTCGCCGGAAGCGCATACTACTATATCAATTTTTTTTTGTCGCAATAAATCAAGATAACGACTTTTATCGGAATATACCGGCATAAGACGGCGATAAACAATCCAATGGTCGACCAAGCCGCCGCGAGCTTTTAAAGTATCGGCAAGCCATTCTCGGCCACCTTCGCCGCGTACTAGTAATATTTTTTGGTTCGCTATGTTTTGGAAATCGGGTAAGTCTAATAGACCTTCGCTGGTCCAATTTTGAGCGGGGTAAATGACATGGTCGATGGCGAGGGCTTGGGCGGTGCTTTTGCCGGGGGAGGCTACCTTGATTTTCTGGTGGACACGCTGCGCTTTGTCCACCCTACATTTTGTTAATTCATTCTGTAGGGTGGGCAAAGCGTAGCGTGCCCACCAGACGGCTGGCTGACTAACAAAAATAACCCATTGATACTGGTCCAAGGAGGGAATGGAATTCGTAACTGGGGCAAAATCGATAGTTGGCAAAGAAAATGCTACACCGCCCAACGCGGTGATTTTTTCACATAGTTCTTTTCCAGGTAGACCCGGCCGCGTCACGAGTACACAGACATTTTGTAGATCACTCATAGGATCAATGCATCCAGTAGGGGTTTAGCACCTTGGCGCACTAAGTCTTTTGCAGCAGCGATCCCTAATGCTTCCGCTTGATCAGGACTATCGCTCAATTGAGTCTGAATAATTTCTGTTCCCGCTGGATTTGCGACGAGTCCTCGTAAAATCAATGTATCATCCATCCATTCTGCGTACGCTGCCAATGGCACGTGACAACCACCCCCTAAATAGCGGCATAGCGCGCGTTCAGCCAACACACATTGATGTGTACGCAAGTCGTTCAAAGGCGCAATCAAAGCTTGAGTCGCTTGATCATCCGAGCGGCATTCTATGCCGAGCACCCCTTGACCTGCCGCTGGCAACATTTCTTCAGGAGACAAGTAAGCTCGGATTCGATTAGCCAAGTGCAATCTTTTTAAACCCGCAGCCGCTAAGATAATGGCCGCATAATCCCCTCGATCCAATTTACCCAAACGCGTATTCACATTGCCGCGCAAAAATGCGATTTGTAAATCGGGGCGTTTCTTCAATACTTGGCTTTGTCTACGCAAACTCGAGGTACCGACGATTGCATTCAACGGCAACTCATCAAGAGAAGTAACATCATTTGCGACAAACGCATCGCGGGGATCTTCGCGCTCGCACATCACCGGCAGAGACAGGCCGTCGGGCAGCACCATGGGCACATCTTTCATCGAATGCACCGCAATATCGGCTGTCTTATTCATCAAGGCTTGTTCTAATTCTTTTACAAATAATCCCTTGCCCCCGACTTTATAAAGCGGTAAAGATAGCAACTGATCGGCCGTGGTGGTCAAGCCTAATAATTGCACTGAAAGATCGGGATGAATGCTTTCCAACTGGGTTTTAACCCAATTGGCTTGCCAAAGAGCAAGCGGGCTTTCACGAGTGGCAATGGTTAAAACATTTTTTTTCATAATTATACCTATAAAGGAGAATAGAAATGCTTTCAAGCTCGTTATCGTTGAGTGGTAATAATAAATCTTCCCCAAGCAGCGGGGTCACCTCCAGAAGTGATTTGAGCGAATCTTCTAGCCCGTCCTCATCTATGCTAACTGTCAATTCACCCACAGAAGAAAATGAGTCGCCTGTTGCAGATGAAAAAGAGACTATACAACAATTTAACGATAGGCTGCCGGAAGCAATAGCCACTATTTTAACGCAATTCGCTGCTAAAAATATAGAATATGAGGTACCCCAAGACTCTCCTTGGTGCATGTTCGGCTCTTTGAAGCTTCCTAAAGTGACTATCTTTGACTATGCACAAAGAATACAAAAAATTTTTTTTCAGAATCAACCTGAATCCGAGAGCGTTTGGATTCATGCTTTCATTTATATAGATCGTTGCATTTATAAGCACAATCTTGTTCTTACCCCCTTAAATCTTCATCGCATCATTGCAACAGCTTTTCTTATTTCCTATAAGTTTATGTGCGATACACACTGGGATAATGATTTTGCTGCTAGGGCGTTTGGCATAGGAAACAAAGAATTAAATACACTAGAAAGGACATTTTTTGCCCAGAACTTCTCTCTCGTGGTTAAGCTTAACGACTATAAAGGATATGCTGAAAAACTATTAGCAGGATATTCTCATATCCGTTTTGAACCGCCTGCTTCGAAACCCTTGATCACTACCCCAAACAGCTCAGCACGCATCTATCAGCAATTGGACTTGGCAACAACATACGTTCAAAGACCACAAATGGATAAAACAGTATCAGCTCAAATAGGAAGCCAGATTTCATCAATCAAGCCATCGGTACAGCCGAGCTCGTCTCAATACATTCCACCGCCTTTTTGGAGCATCATCCCATCGAGTAGCTCGATCACTCCGCAATCGCTTGCTGGGACAATAACAAGCAATGACGCTGTAACAGCCCCATATCAAGGCCCTTATATGGGGCTGCCATCCTTATGGGATCAATACTGGACTTCAGCCGTACGTATAGATCGAGATAATCTCTTAAAATACCTGGGGAAATAGATTTGAGTACCGCCTCCTTTTACGTCAAAATAACTGCCCATGGATTTACAGGAATTACTTATGTCAGAACCCTTGCTCGATCGTGATGCCTTGATTTGCCGAGAAATGTTGGCACATGTTCCACTTTTTTCGCACCGCCATCCCAAACGCGTTGTGTTGTGGGATGAAAACAATCAACACATTGGGCAAGAAATAATAAAGCATGCGTGCGTCTTAGCCTTATGGCAAATCCAATCCTCGAGTGATAATCGCAGTCATATCATTTCGGGCACACTCAATGAGTGGCTATCTTCTCTAGAAAAAAACTCGCTCGATATTATCATTGTCGCCCATCATTCCACCCCCGTTGATTTGCAGTTATGTTTTCAAGCACTGGATACGGAAGGGCTTTTTATTCAACTCTGTGAATCGTCCTTTCATTTGCCTTCCCTCAAACAAATGCAACAGCAATTGCAAAAAGCGGGTTTTCGAGATAGTTTACCGCTCAATTTCTTCCAGCCGAATTTTACGTCCAGCTGGCGCTCTGCCGTCATGGCTTGCAAAGAAGGTACCCTTAGACGACCAAGGGAAAAAGATATTTTCAATAAACCCTTTACGACGCATTATTATAATTTGGATATGCATAAAGCGGCATTTGCTTTGCCCGAATTTATGCGAGAAGAGTTAACATAAAAATTGGGCGCCGAAACATGTTATTCTCAACACTGCGGGAGAGACACATTGGATTTTTTAACCGAATTAGCTAAAAAACTTTCCGGCACCTTACCGCAAAGCCTGCAAACCCTAAAAGAGGATATTGAAAAAAACTTTCACGCCGTGTTACAAAATACCTTTACTCAATTAGATCTAGTCACACGATCTGAATTTGATGCCCAAACCAAAGTGTTGGCACGCAGCCGAAAAAAAATAGATGCGCTAGAAGCGCAATTAAAACAATTGGAAAAAATCATTGAAGAGCAGCATGGAAGCAAAAATTAAATTTACTCATCAAGATTATGAAGTCACTCAACGCGAAGTACTTTACAAAGGCGTATTTTGCCTCGCGCGTTATCACATCCGTCAACGGCTTTTTAAGGGTGGCTGGAGTGAAACGTATCAACGCGAAGTATTGGAACGCTATCCCGCCGCAGGTGTTTTGCCGTATGATGCCAAACTCGATCACGTCATTTTAATCGAACAATTTCGACCCGGCAGCTTATCCAGCCCCGAAAGCCCTTGGCTCATTGAAATTCCCGCTGGCGTTTTAACGACAACGGAAACACCTGACGCTTTAGCACGCCGAGAAGCCATGGAAGAAGCGGGTTGTGATATTCTTGCCCTCGAACCGGTGTGCGATTATTTTGTTAGCCCCGGCGGAACCGATGAATATATTCATTTGTTTTGCGGCCAAATTGATGCCCGCTTTGTTTCTGGCATTCATGGCCTCCTGCATGAGCATGAAGACATTCGGGTCATCAATATTCCGGCTGAAGAGGCGCTAGCTTGGCTGCGTGCTGGAAAAATCAAAACATCACCCGCCATCATTACATTACAATGGCTGAAATTAAATCGAACTCGTTTGCAAAAAATCTGGGGATAGGTTGTTAAGAGACTCTATACACGACAAAAATTTTTATCCCTTTGAACAAAGACCTTTGTAGGGGCGGACACATGGGTCCGCCCAGCGGCTTCAACTTAAAGTCCGGGCGGACACATGGGCCCGCCCCTACACATAAAGCGTTTTTGTCGTGTACAGAGGTAAAACAGTAGATTGTAAAAGATTACCCTAAACGGGCATTTTAAACCTCATTCGCGAGAGATATAACTAAAGATGAAATCAAAACAATACAACGCAGAATCGATTGAAGTATTAAGCGGTCTTGAACCTGTACGGCGCCGACCTGGCATGTACACTGACACGACCAATCCTAACCATCTCGCACGCGAAGCCATCGACAACAGCGTCGATGAAGCGTTAGAAGGTCATGCCACTTTCTTGCAAGTGATGCTCTATAAAGACGGCTCGCTTGAAGTGACCGACGATGGCCGCGGTATGCCAGTGGATATCCACCCAGAAGAAGGAGTGAGCGGTGTCGAGCTGATTCTCAGCAAATTGCATAGCGGTGCAAAGTTTTCAAATAAACAATATCGGTTTTCCGGCGGTCTGCATGGCGTGGGTATTTCTGTCGTCAATGCCTTATCCCAATTATTAGATGTCAAAATTAAACGTGACGGGCTGCTTTATCAAATTCAATTTAAAGACGGCGAAAAATCATCTGAATTACAAAAAATTGGCACCGCCAACAAACGGGAAACAGGCACGAGCATTCGCTTCTTACCTAACGAAAAATATTTTGATTCTGCTCGCTTTGCTGTCACTAAATTAAAACATACCTTGCGCGCCAAAGCGGTGCTTTGCCCTGGGTTACACGTTTCCTTTCACGATGAAAATACGAATGAAACCGAAGAATGGTGCTATGAAAATGGTTTGCCCAGTTATTTACTCGAATCGATTGGTAATGCTGAACACATTCCCCCGGAACCTTTTATTGGATCGTTTGTCGGTAATCAAGAAACGGTGGATTGGGCGGCACTTTGGCTTCCAGAAGGTGGCGAAATTACTGCTGAAAGTTATGTGAACTTAATTCCCACGCCGCAAGGTGGAACGCATGTGAATGGTTTCCGTCTTGGATTGCTAGAAGCTCTGCGGGAATTCTGTGAGTTTCGCAACTTACTACCTCGCGGAGTCAAACTGGCGCCAGAAGATGTCTGGGATCGATGCGCCCATATCATTTCCGTTAAACTCCATGATCCGCAATTTGCCGGACAAACCAAAGAACGCTTGTCCTCACGCGAATGTGCGAGCTTTGTTTCCGGCGTGGTAAAAGATGCATTTGGTTTATGGTTAAATCAAAACGTTTCGCTCGGTGAGGCGCTGGCTGCGTTTGTTATTACGAATGCGCAAAAACGCATGAAAGCGGCTCAAACGGTGATTCGTAAAAAAATAACAGCAGGGCCGGCTTTGCCTGGAAAATTAGTAGATTGTTCACAACAAGATCTTGCACGAACTGAATTATTTTTAGTCGAAGGTGATTCGGCAGGAGGCTCTGCGAAACAAGCGAGAAATCGCGAATTTCAAGCGATCATGCCATTACGCGGTAAGATTTTAAATACCTGGGAAGTTGACTCGACTCAAGTATTGGCATCGCAGGAAGTCCATGATATTTCAGTGGCGATTGGCATTGAACCGGGACATGACGATTTAACGGGATTGCGTTACGGTAAAATTTGTATTTTAGCGGATGCAGATTCGGATGGATCGCATATCGCAACTTTATTATGCGCTTTATTCGTCAAACATTTCCGATCTGCGGTTCTGGCGGGACATGTCTATGTGGCTATGCCGCCACTCTATCGTGTGGATTACGGTAAAGAAGTGTATTACGCATTGGATGATGCTGAAAAACAAGGCATTTTAGATCGGATCGCTGCGGAAAATAAAAAAGGCAAAATTCATGTTATTCGGTTTAAAGGATTAGGTGAAATGAATCCTTTGCAATTGCGTGAAACCACGATGGATCCCAATACTCGGCGTCTAGTACAGCTTACCATTGAGAAACACGATAACACCGACAAAATATTGGATATGTTGTTGGGGAAAAAACGGGCGCAGGATCGTAAAAGTTGGCTGGAGAAGAAGGGAAATTTAGCTGAGACGGGATAACACGTCTTGGCGGGCTACTTTGCTCAAGATAAAAATTTAAAGTGGACAAAGCGCAGCGTGCCCATCATCCACAATGATAAGAGGACCACATGAACACCAACACAGAACACATGCCGTTAAAAGAATTCACTGAAAAAGCCTACCTCGACTACTCCATGTATGTCATTTTAGACCGCGCACTACCGCATATCGGCGATGGGTTAAAGCCTGTTCAACGCCGCATTATTTATGCCATGTCTGAATTGGGCTTGAAAGCCTCCGCCAAATTTAAAAAATCGGCACGCACCGTCGGTGACGTGTTAGGTAAATTTCACCCCCACGGTGATATGGCTTGCTATGAAGCCATGGTTTTAATGGCACAACCTTTTTCCTATCGTTATCCGTTAGTAGAAGGACAAGGTAATTGGGGCTCACCGGATGATCCTAAATCGTTTGCCGCCATGCGTTATACAGAATCGCGATTATCCGCTTACGCCGATGTTTTATTAGGTGAGCTAGGTCAAGGAACAGTTGAATGGACACCGAATTTTGATGGCACGTTAGAAGAACCTAGCTTGCTACCTGCTCGCTTGCCCAATGTATTGCTCAACGGGACAACCGGAATCGCTGTTGGCATGGCAACCGACATTCCGCCCCATAACTTAACCGAAATTGTGAATGCATTAATTCACTTAATTGATAATCCTGCAGCTTCCCTCAAAGAAATTTGTGACATGATTCCAGGGCCCGATCTGCCCACGGAAGCCGAAATCATCACTCCCCGTGCTGATTTGTTAAACTTGTATCGCACGGGTAACGGCTCATTTCGTATGCGCGCGATTTATACGGTGGAAGACGATGAAATTATTATCACCGCCCTGCCCCATCAAGTGTCCGGTGCGAAAGTCCTCGAGCAAATCGCCGAGCAAATGCAAAATAAAAAATTACCACTTGTTTCGGATTTACGCGACGAATCGGATCACGAAAATCCGACACGCTTAGTGATTATCCCGCGCTCTAATCGCGTCGATGTTGAAATGCTCATGGCGCATTTATTTGCCACCACGGAACTCGAACGCAGTTACCGCGTCAATTTAAATATGATTGGCTTAAGCGGTAAACCTGAAGTCAAAAATTTAGTGGATATTTTAAAAGAATGGCTCGACTATCGTGCAGCCACTGTTAAACGTCGTTTACAGCATCGCTTAGACAACGTTCTACATCGTTTACATATTTTAGCGGGCCTCTTAATTACGTATTTAAATTTAGATGAAGTCATTGAAATCATCCGTAAGGAAGATGAACCTAAAGCGAAATTGATTAAGCGCTTTAAATTAAGCGACGAGCAAGCCGAAGCAATTTTAGACATTAAGTTGCGTCATCTTGCGCGACTGGAAGAAATGCAAATCAAAAAAGAACAAAAAGAGTTGACTGCAGAACAACAAGAAATCGAAGAAATATTGGCTTCCAATGCACGTTTGAAAAAGTTAATTCGCAAAGAATTAGTGGCTGACGGTGAAAAATTTGGCGGACCTCGCCGCTCGCCCTTAGTCACTCGTAAAGAAGCGCAAGCGATTTCCGAAACAGAAATTTTACCGACAGAATCACTCACCGTCATTTTATCCAGCATGGGCTGGGTGCGCGCTGCAAAAGGTCATGAAATTGACCCGCAAGGGTTAAGCTTTAAAGCAGGCGATACCTTTTTGGCATCCGCGCTCGGACGCAGCAATCAGCCCGCCGTTTTTTTAGATTCGACCGGCCGTTCTTATTCTCTTCCAGCCCACACCTTACCTTCTGCTCGTGGCCAAGGTGAACCACTTACCGGCCGTTTAAATCCACCACCGAATGCACAATTTGTGGCGGTCTTATTCGGTGAGAGCGAACAAAAATTTGTTTTAGCCTCGGATGCAGGTTATGGCTTTATCGTCAAACTCGACGAACTTTATGCAAAAAATAAAAATGGCAAAACGGCATTGAACTTACCCAATGGATCTAAGCCCTTAATGCCCAAATTAATCAATAATATTGAAACCGATTTAATTGCGGCCGCGACGAATACTGGTCATTTATTAGTATTTCCATTAAAAGAGTTACCTGAATTAGTGAAAGGAAAAGGCAATAAAATTGTCAGCATTCCTGGAAGCCGTGTCGCAACGAGAGAAGAATTTATCGTGGATATGGCGATATTAGGCGCTAATCAATTGCTGGTCGTCAAAACGGGCAATAAGCAATTGAAATTAAAGCCAGCCGATTGGCAGCATTACGTGGGTGAACGGGGTCGTCGAGGCAATAAATTACCGCGGGCGTTTCAGAAGGTGGACGGTTTAGAAATAGCCGTGGCTTAACCCCCCCTCAGCGTACCCCCCTGGTTAATTTCAAGTAAATATCATGATGTAGGGTGGATTAGATGCGTTTTGTGCATCGTAATCCACCAAGCAATGCTGCAATTTGATTATATAAGGGGTGGATTACGATGCACAAAACGCATCTAATCCACCCTACGGTTCCCCACTTATAAACCCTATTTTTTTAAAGGAGTGCTATACTTACGCAAAAATTCATAAAATGTTTACGAGGCTTCGTTTTTCATGTCCGATTCCAGAAGTACGTTACAACACCAACTCATTGATTTTCGTGAAAAAATTTCGCTTTCAAACTTAGTAGCAACATTGGCGGCGGATGAAAAAACAGAAAATGACATGGAATATGATCGTTACAGCCTTAATCAACTCATCAGCCTAGTCGACCGAATAATCAAAGAATTAAATGAAGCGGCGATGAGTAATGAAAACAACAATACCAAGCCAGAAACAAATAGTTTTTTAGTTGCAAAATATACTGACCAACTCTCTCATTTCGCTGCCTTATTAACGTATCCAAAACTGAAAATACAACACCCTAAGCTTAAAAAATTAGTTAATGAATTTTTAAACTTCGCAGACCACGCCCGCGTCACGACTTATCAAAGAAATCTTATTCTAATCAATGAATTTCTTTATGGTGAATTACAAGAAGAGCTGGAAGAGCTTCAACAAAATACCTCTTCCATAAAAGAGCATGAAGTATTATGTATGATGGCAAGCGATGAAATTGAAACATATAAACGCTTAGGCCCCATTTATTTAAAAGAATTAGGTGAAGGTTTTGCGCAGATAGTCCAACAAGCGTCAGCCAATGGTCATGGCGAACCTTTCTTTAGCTATCAACGTCGCAGAAATGCGGAAGATAGTGTCGAAGTTGATTTGCAAAAAGTGGAACAAGCCCTGCTCTTAGATAACGATCCTATCTTAGCCAGTATGAAATTAATTCATGGTAGTGTTATTCAAATTGAAAAATTAGCCACCTTATCTTTACAAGACAACCTCTCGGATTTACTCAACAAAGTCACTCACTCTCATTTATCTGAAGAATTAACGGATCAATTTGAAGAAAGCGAAGCAAAAAACGATGCCACAGAGAGTATTCAACGCGACAGAGATATACTTCAACAACTTATCCAGGAATTACAGAAAATTATCCTAACATTAAATAACACCGACAAAGTAATGCATGATGATCAGGATACATATCGTCGAATTGCGCAGGTGAGCGCATTATTAACGCATCCTTCAACTGTGGCAACAAATGAGAGGCTTAAAGACTTCATTGCAGAACTTAATAGTTATGCTGACCCAGAGGAAGTAAAAAGCTATAAGTATAATTTGGACACGCCAGCTGGCTCCGCTTTATTGAAGCAGGCGGCACTCACGCCACATTCGCAAACTAATAGGGCTTCGTCAGAAAATAAAGCACTCTCTACATCGTATTCTCTCACTAATGAAGAAATTGCGCGATATTGGCAAATTGATTCTACTTATCTAACCACGTCGCAAAAAAGATTGCTGGAGCAATTAAGTAAAAATGTAATGAAAAAAGTTTTTAACAAATCTCTTTATCTATGGAAATTACGTGAAGCAGGAGTGAAAGAGAGTCCTTGCAATTTACTATTTCTGGAGCGAAATTTTGCTTCGGAAACGGAAGCCGAGAAAGAAGCGCAAAGAATGGCTGCGCATTTTCACCAAAAAATTGGCAGCCTCATTCCTGCTAATATTTTTATTGTTTTTTCTGACGATGATGCCACTTTCAAATTGGGTCTCAACCTCGATAACTATAGCAAGCTCCGCGGCGTTCTCGATAAATCACCAAAAGAAGTTAGCCACATAGTAAAACAAGATTTTGATTGGGCTTCAAATTTCATTTGGCGAGAAGATGCAACGGGAAATGTTCTGCTAAGCCAACCCGTTCCTTATCCTGACGATATCATTTCGTTGATGACGGTGCAGAGCTTACGTGCTGGGTTATTGCCGGTAGAAGGATTATTTTCCATTCGAGAAGAAATCGTAGCAGGCGTAAATGTTAAAACTATTGCCGTTAATTTACAAAAATTAAACGAAGCCATGCATTTACCAAAGCAAATGGGAGAGAGTTATTTATCGAGCGAGGCATTGAATTCTGTTGTTCTAAATCATTTACAAGGTTTGCACCAAGTCGAACAGAATGGGCAAGTTGCTCCATGGCACATAGAACATGACTCTCACACTGTATATCAACAAGCCATTTACTCCAGTGAAGAAGACGCGAAGTTAGCTATTAAAAAATTTAAACAGCTTGATGCAGATATCGGTTTGTCTTCGCCAGAAATAAACCCTTATACCCCTCACCGAATTCGCGATAATCAATGGCAAGTTTATATCAACTTCGATCTTTATAAACAATTAATTGCCCCAATGGTCCACTCTCCCAAGCCAAACATGGAATTAATACAGAATACATTGGCTAAGATAGAACAACAGGACACTGAAGTGAAGCACAGTTCACTCCCACAATTAGGCAGGTTTTCCTCAATGGCAGACTCGAGACATACGTTGCAAACAACTATTTCTCAGTTACCAAACGAAAACATAGCAAAAAACATTTTTACGCATTTTGCGCCTTGGACATTAAGAAAAGTAGCAGAACAGCACGATGCGCCTTATCAATTACTTCTTAAGCACGATTTTGTTTCTGAAGACGATGTCCAACAAATAAAACATCAAATGTTCTCTGTGCTCAAACAAAAATATCCCGACAAAGATGTTTCTTCGTTATTTGTTATTTATTCCGATAGTCACTCATCATTATTTAATTTAGGTGTGGATATTTCTATTTATCAAACCCGTTTCGGCATTTCACCTCAATCTCCTGAAGAAACCAGCCTGCTTATCAAAAAAGATTTTGCGGCAGTCGGTATCGCTTTTAACTGGCAACAGGATGTAACAGGAAGTGTGCTGTTGAGTCAGCCTGTTCACCATGCAGAGAATATTATTTCACTGCTGACCTTGCAAAGTTTGCGCTCCGGCTTATTACCCGTTCCTGGTTTATTTTCTATTCAAAAAGAAACGTTGACGAGTGGTGAAGTCATTACAAAAATTGCCGTTAATTTGCAAAAAATAGATGAATCCATCCATAAGCCCTTGGAAACGGGAGAGGATTTTTTAGTAAGCAAAGAAGTAGAGAGTGTTGTCCTAAGTCATGTTCAAAGCTTGCATCAAGCAAAATTACCCAACGGGTATACACCGCCCTGGCATATGTCTGCGGATAGGAGTCAAACTTTTCAAAAAATTGCTTATCCTCGTGACGTGGCATTGCAGGCGATTACCCAAATGAAATATTTGGATGCTGATATGGGGTTATTTTCTAATGAAGGCGATGCTGACCCTTATAGCATTCGACTTAAACGCACCAATCCCGCAACTTATACGATTCATATTGATTTGGCCTGTTATAAAAAATTACTTGCTCCTAAGACGAACTTTCCTCTGATCAGCCAGAAGTTGGTTCATGATACATTGGTTCACGCAAAGCAATTGGCTAATCCAAGTGATTTTTTACGGCAATCTGCTTTTGATTTATCAAAAAAAATAGATGACGCTCAGTTATTAACTCGCATAGAGTCTGAGCGATGCACTGAGGAAAAAGGCGACTCTGGCACGCAAAAAGCTGATCATCATTATTTTATTCTTATTAATTTATTAGATTTACTAAAAGAAATTACTGAGCAGAGTACATGGGATGCCCCATTCTACGAAAAATGCATTGATGGAATTTCTCGCTTTATTGCCTTAGTCAAAACCTCGCCTCCCATTGAAGATGCGACGCTCTCGAGATTGATTGATCAATTTTCCCAGCATGCCGATTCTAATTTAGTCACTATTTACGAAAAAAATACGATTGCTTTAAGGACGGTTAAAAGTTTACGAGCAAGCTTACTAGCTGCCGATGGATTTGGTTTAGAAAAAGAAGAACAAGACTCTCAGTTGATGTCGGTGATTGAAAACCATATTCAGAATTTTCATGTCATGGTGGATAAATTGGGTCAAAAAACCACATGGCAAAAAAAAGCAGATACCTTTCTTTATCAACCGACGGCGACTTTCGACATTGCCGTGGACATGGTAAAGCAAATGGAAAAACGGGATGCGGATATTGGTTTATCTTCTTCGATCATACACCCTTACACTATTCGAAAAAACCATCATAACAAATATGAAATCCGTATTAATCTTGCACGTTATAAAAAGCTGTTCGCTTCAGCGGAGGATCCTACCTTAGCATCCACTCATCCTAAACAGCTTGCAGCTCAACCAAAAGCTGTGCCCGCAAGTACTGAACACTCTATTGTAGCGGAGGAAAAATATTCATCTGCTTCTTTAAACACAATGGAAGTGGTAAATATTCTTTCTTCCCCTGTCAAAGGCAATGTCCAAGGTCCGCCGTCTGCTCAAGCCACTGTTGATACGTCAGCGCAGAAAGTTGCTATTGCTGCTGATGTTGAAAAATTGCTGGGATGGTTAAAAATTCAAATGGACGCCATTGAAAAAGATTTACCTAAAGGACATCTACGCTTCTTTTCCGAAACGGCTTCTTTAATTAGGCACGTCAATGACATTTTTCGATCGAATAAAAGCTGTTCTATTCAATTAAATGACATTACTTGTTTATTACTAAAACGGGTTCGCAAATTTATAAAAGATTATCCTAAGACGTTCACTGAAGAATTGGCAAAAACAAAAAAACACCATGGCGCGCGTATGATCACTGGTGTTCTGCAAAACTTCTATAATCTGGTGAAAAGGCATGAACAATTTTCGACGCAGAAAGAAGCCATAACGGAATCCTGTTTATTAAAGAAGGATCTCCCTAAAAGTGATTTGGCTCAATATCCAAACTTATCTAAAACAATACAACAATCCCTTAATCCACTATCACTCATGCCAACAAAAACCATATAAACGTCGACGCCGAACGGTGGATTACGACGCAAAAAGCGCATCTAATCCACCCTACGTTGAACGGTGTCGCAAAAATTCGTAGGGTGGATTAGACGCGCTTTTTGCGTCGTAATCCACCATGCGGCGTCAACTTATTTATTTGGCGACAACCGTTCTAAAGCTATTTTTTCAGCGATTTCATTGGTGGCTCTATTTTCTCGGGCAGCGCGCACAAAAAGATCCAGCGTGCTGTTATAAATATCTTCGACTTGCTTGGTCGCTAATGCAATATTGGCATGATCATACGCAGCAGCTACATAAATCAACCCGCCGGCATTAATTAAAAAATCCGGCGCATATAAAATGCCACGCTCGTGAAGTAACACGCCATGATGCTGATGCGCTAACTGATTATTAGCAGAACCCGCAACGATGGGCACGCGCAAGCGTTTTATCGTATGTAAGTTTAATACTGCGCCTAGTGCACACGGGGCGAAAACATCCGCTTCAATATCGTAAATAGCATCGGGAGAACAAACCGTTACACCGAACTCATCCACGCAACGCTGTAATGATTTAAGGTTGAAATCACACATGGTTAAACGAGCGCCGCGTTCATGTAATTCTTTTGCTAAATAATAACCGACATGACCCGCGCCTTGGATGGCAACATGGGTTCCTGTTAAATTGTCTCGATCTAATTTAAATTTGATGGCCGCTTCAATCCCGCGTCTCACCCCCAATGCCGTTTGCGGAGAAGGATCACCTCCGACACCTGACGAAGTGGTACACGTCACATACGGAGTCCGTTTTTGAATGATATCCATATCTTCTGGGCTGGTGCCGCTATCGACGGCTGTAATATAACGACCTCCTAACTCATTAACAAAATCAGCAAATGCTTCAAAATAAGCTTTGCGATCTTTAATGACTTTAGGTTTAATCAAAACGGCTTTGGCGCCGCCATGGTTTAAATTACTAATTGCTGCCTTGAAGCTCATCATATAACCCAGGCGTAATACGTCTTCAAGCGCTGCATCTGTTGTCGGATAATTGACTAAACGACATCCCCCAATAGCAGGACCCCGCGTTAAATTATGCACCGCAATAATGGCTTTCAAGCCGGTTGCATGATCAAATTTGATATGGACTTGGCCATAATTTAAAAAATCGGCGTAACGGAAAAGCCCATCCAGCGCCGTATGATTTTTAGAATTTTTTGAAATACGCGATGGGTCCATAAGTGTATCCTTGGTGGGCTCTAACACATCCATGAGAGACAATCTCCTACGAAAAGAATCTGTTTTACTATCCCCGCTGTTCAGAGTCAATCGATTATCTCTTTCATTTTTTACTGCGTCTTTTTCAAGTAATATGAGTTGCTAATATGGAGGTTCTGATGGGCACTATACGAAAAACATATAACGAAGCACTCAACGAAATCAGTGACTTACTTGCAAATATTCAAAAGCATATCGATTTCATTCAACCGCCCAAACTACTCGGTAAAAGTCGCCCCCTTTCCCCCGTTTCAAATCAAAAATTAGCTGTTTTATTGGCATGCCAGCATTATCTGCGAGGCAATATCTCTGGATCCGAGTTAGTCAAGATATTACAAAATAATCCAAAGTATGATGAAAGCGCCCTTCTCAATCACAGTACGACAAAGGAATTAGCCCAAGCAGCCTGTTCAATTGCTTGGAAAGATATCAAATTAGTGCGCGATACACTCGTTGTTGATAAAAGCGGTTTTGTTTACGGTGAAAAATAAGTCAGTATTATTTAATGCAGCAAAAACGGCACTTGTAGGGGCATGGCGTGCCACACTGCTGTCCGGATAATCAGTCTCTTTTTTGCACCAAAATACGGCTTAGATCGCCTTCCC
>CAZTDR010000013.1:0-44038 GCA_964612855.1 uncultured Coxiellaceae bacterium | reverse complement strand
TAATGCGATAATATTCATCTTGGTTCCTCCAGTCTTTAATGAATGATCGATTGAAACATCATTCTTGCTCATTTCGAAGCATTATCAAAGGGTGGTAGGGACCATTCCATTAGTGCCCAATATTTTATTCCCTTATTGCAACCTGCACTGCTCATGGCATCGAGCCTTATAAATATTTTTGCAACATGCTGCATCAAATTCGGCTGTGTAAATCAGAAGAGGATTATTGAAAATTAATGCCTCAATTTATTGAGTTTTAGTGGTATTAACAAAACGGATACATATCGAGATAATTCAAAACAAAAAGTGAAATGGGAAAAGTCGAAATAAATAGGGGGTCAATCGATTCCGACTGATGGCGGCGCCGCGTCACTATAGACATTAAAGCAATCTGTAGTGACACGGTGGCCGAGTTACTAAGCATCGAAAGCGCTTTCTTTTATTTAGTCTATGATTTTTTTCTAGGTGTTTCACTCTGAGAAGCAGCTCCACTAGCAGTAGGAAGAGTTATCGATGTTGGTTGTAGTAAACGAGAATGATGCGCTACGCTCCGTGGCGGCGCTACTGTTGAAGCTGGTGAAGCATCTGGTGAATTAACGGCGGCAACAGCTGCTTTAGACGGAGTGTTGGATTCTGTAGCACGGATAACAGTGGCCGTGCTAGTTGGTTTTTTCTGTATTTTCTTAACTGGAGCTACAACAGGTGCTGGAGGCATCCATTTATCAAGTCTTCTTTTAAATGTTCTATTACTTAATAATTGAGAAGAATCCACGGTAACGTATGATCCAGATGGATTGTGGCACCCATAGTTATCAAAAAATTTGCTCATCTCTTCCATCTTGGCATTATTAGCAATCGGATCAAAAACTGTAAACTTGGAACGCGGTATAATATCCTCGTATAGGTGAGGAGCCCTGCTAAAATCAACGCCCATTAGCTCAAGCAAAATATATTGTAACTTGAACTTAGCCTGGTCATTTACTCGACCACCTATACAACATAAAAACTTTTGCTCTGCTCTATCGTAATAAACCGCGACTGTATCTTTAAAGTCATTTTGTTCATTCAAATAACCATTCAGAAAATCCCTAATCTTCATTAAGTGTTGAGTATTTTGATCTAATTTAAATTCAGCGCCTTGTTGCTCTTTTTGCTCCTGGGACCAAGATTCAAGTTTTTGCTCAATTTCCATTTGCTTTTCAAAAGGAACCAAAGCAAATCCTCGCTCTAAATTATTTCGCCTTAAATTTTTAGGTGTATTGAGGGGATTTGATGACCAGGCAAATGAAGGTTCTTTACCTGATGTAACAGTAAAGCCTAGATAATCCCCTTGATCTTTAGTTTTTTTCATTAGCACAAGCAGATACTCATGTGACGAATATTCATGGCTATCATTTGGCTTATAAAAATATTTGGGTGCTGGATAGTTGTCTTGATTATACTTCCCCATTTCCTCGGCTGTTAATTCGCTTGTGGGTTTGAGCGGTTTATCTAAATGTTGGCCTGCGACAATTTTGATATTTTTATCAAAAGTTACGCTGACCGGTTCTTTAATACCAGGCCAAAGCATAACCTCACGAGTTTTTGTATTATAAACTCCCACTAAAGGACGCCCGACATTGTTTGGATCATTGTACAGAGAACGAGAAGTCGATTCTGTTATATCAACCTTAGATACAGTCGCGGTCACTCCTGATACAGGAACACATGCTACTGCAGAAGTCACGGAGTCTTCTTTTTTAGTAATGCTTTCCTCTTTAGTAGCTGTTACACCTGAAGCAGGTGGCATAGCTACAACCGTAGCTGTTTTAGGTGAAGTAGAAGTTGAATTAACTACAGGTATGTTAGAAGTAATTGTAGCTATCAGCTTGGCGTTATCACTGAACTCGATATCAACATAATGCACTCTAACTGCGCCGTTCAATAAAAGCTCACATCTATGGAGTTTAAAAAATTCTTGTAGTTTTTGTCGATTCCCGTTGTCCTTGAGCTTGTCAGCAAGATCAGATTCAGTGAAAGGAGCATCTACTAAACTAGTCCCCATCATTTGAAGCAATAAAAATTGCAGTCTAATCTGATCATCACTCAGTACAACATTATAGAGTACGTCTGATATAACATTGGAACCTTGTATTGAGAATATTAAAAATCTAAACCTGTCTTCTTCATAGGAAACAGTAATTTTCTTTTCATTTTTAAGTTCCTGATTTACATAATCCTGAAGTAGCGGAATAAAAGTTTCGCGCTTTTGAGCAAGTTTTCGAAACTTCTCCTGAAGTTGCTTTGCTTCTGTTGGTATAGCAGATGCAGCAATGGTCGTATTCACTGTAGTTGGAGCAGTCACTGGCATTCCTGATATAGGAACAACCGCGGCAGCTTTAAGCGTTGAATTAATGGTAGAGGCAGGCACAGTTGGAATAGGATTATCAGCCATCAATTTTCTCAAGTTTCTATTATTAACTAGGAGCAAAGGGCTCATAGTAACTGCTTTTTCACCTACCACAGATAACCCCTGGTCCTGAAAAAATTTTTGCTTTTTTTCTTGTTTCTCTCTAGCTGCTTGTTCGTCAAAAAGCTGGAATTTGCTAGTCGCTTTAAAAAGAGCGTCTGGAAGAGAAATACCCATTATTTCAAGCAATAAAATTTGCAGCTTTTGCTTATTATTTGCGTTACCTTCTATTATAAAGGTAAACCTTTGCATACTTTCATTATAGGAGACATGAATTTTTGATTTATTTTTAAATTTCTCGTGGACATTTAAATAATATGCCAGAAACTTCCTAATGTCCTCTGGTGCTTGGGTTTTTGAATCACTAATAGGTGCTTTAGACTCACTGACCGGCTGTACTGTTGGTACAGCAGGGGGCGTTGCATTCACTATTGTAGGTGTAGTCGTAGCAGCCCTGGATACAGGAACAGATACTTGCTTCTTAGAAGTTATTGTAGGCATAACTCTAGAGGGCGCTGATTGTTTAATTTCTTCTTTTTTACTGTCTCTAGCAACAGTAGGTATTATAGCTGAAACCGAGGTAGGTTGCGCAAAGATTTGGTTTGCTGTACTCATAACGAATGTATTGGCATCCACACTCACTTTTCCTGAGGAGTCGCTATAACATCCATACATCTCAAAAAAAGATTGCATTGCTTTTATTTTCAACTGTTCTACTAGTTCTGGATTATAAACTCGCCGCCTAGTAGGAGGTAGCATATCGTTATGAGGATAAGGAGCGAATGTAAAATCTGCATCCATTAAACGAAGCAACGTAAATTGTAGTTCTAGCTGCGTATCTTGACTATTATCTGCTATAACAAATAAAAATTTATTTTCTGCCGCATCGAAAGAAACAGTAACTTTGCCTTCCAATGCTTTTTGTTCCTGTAAATAACCCTCAAGAAACTCTTTAGCTTGCGTTATGAGTATTACATTATTGTCATCAAGCAGAGGCGTTGTTACCACGGCTTTCACGTCAGTAGGAATTATTGTTGGTTTATTGTTAACACCCGTAGATATAACTCTTGTTGTATTAGTGGATGCAGGGGTAATGACAGGAGTTGCTGACTTATTAACACCCGGAGTTACTCCGCTCGCTGGAGGAGTGGTTTCCACCGGATTTTTTTTATGCGCATTTCTAAAAATCGTATATAGTTCTGCTACAGTTGCATCATCATCTGCTTGATTAACGGTACTAGATGGGGATGCTACCTCATTTTGTTGATTTGTCCGTATTACTTTTAAAACGGTATTGGGTCCCCCTGTAAGGAAAGGCAAATTTTGTGCTGCTTTTTTTGCGGCTGCTTTTGCTGCAGTTTCTTTTTTTATTAATATATCAAGTTGCGCTTGAATAGCAGCAGAAGCAGCGGCAGCAACAAGTGAACTTTTAACTTTCGTAACCAAAGAATCTGAAGGGGGAGCTGCATTTCTTACATTTGTAGGCCGAATAACATTGGCATTGGCAGCAATAGTAGAAGCGGGTATTGTGGTTGATGACACATTTTTTTGATCTTTTGGTTTTTCTTGTAACCCATCTTCGATGGGTGGCAGGCTTTCTTTTTGTTTCTCTTGTACCCTATCTTCGCTAACTTTTAAGTTATTATTCCAAAAAGAAGCAAACGCGATGAGTAATTCAAAAGATTTTACAGAGGAGTTAATAAAATGCTTATGAGCACGGTTACCATTGCCTTCAATTTTAGATTGAATAGGCTCTATGGTGATGAAATTTGTGGTAAATAATGCAGCTATATCGAACTGGTCAGCTTTTTCTGCTTGTGAAGTTCGCAATGACGCATTTATTTCCCTAAATAATAGCTGATCGGCTTCTATTTCAGTTCGTATTGCGTTCCGTTTATCTTGTAATTTATCTCCAGAGGGGGGTGTTACCTTCTTTTTGTCAGAAATCAAAAATAGATTTCCCTTTTCATCGGCTTCCCAAGGGTTGCCTGATTTTGCTGTTAACAATTCTTTTACTAACGCTAATTTTTCTTCTGGCGTTTTTTTAGCTAGTTTTTTTAATTCTGCCTTACGTGAAAATGCCATAAAACTCTCCTCGATCGTTAATATGAATTATAGCCAAAAATGGCTATAGATCATTTTTAAAAACAGATAATAAATGGCTTCTAATTCTATTATTATTTATTATCAAGCTTTGCATCTACTTTTAAAACAACTATGCATAATCACTTTATTTTTTATCTTCTGTGCCTAGTTTCCATGGTTGTGATTTTTGCGATTGCTACTTTTTCTTCAATTTCTGGCGCATAGCGGTTCAAGTAAGCACGCATCTCACCTATATCAGCAACAATATGACATTGGACCTTTTTTCCATCCGCTGAATAGTTACGGCTTTGTATATTTATACGCATCCCATTTTTGCTGAAGGAAAAATCTGTCGCCGCCAATTCCTGATAACCACCAGCTGCTTCCATCTGCGTTAATAATTCACTGCCGGACGTAAGTTGTTTAATAAAGACATTTAGATTTGCTTGGTTATTTTTATCATTAAAAAAGATAATACAAGCAATGACTAATTCTTTTTCAGCGTGTTGAACATACCAATGTTTAAATCCACGATAAGCGCTAGGAGTTTCAAAGAAAGCGTGTTTCGCTTCGCTCTTTATTTCCTTTGCTTCATCATTTTGTATGGTTTTTTCATTTTCGATGACTCGCCTTACCACTTGACGAGCAGCAGCTTCTCTGTCTTTACGAGCCGCATTTACTTTTTCCTCTTGCTGTTTGCGAGCGGCTTCTTCTTGCTGTTTACGAGCCACTTCTTCTTGAGCTTGCGGATGAGCTACCTTTTGTTCTTGTTGTACAGGAGAAGCATGTATCGCTATTATCTCACTTGCCATAGCGGCCAATCGATTATTACTGCTGAGCTGTGCTTCAATTCTTGCCGCGCCAGCATATGAAACATAGTTACTTTTAGTATTATTATGCACTTCAGCCATTTCTGCTGCAGCCGCAGTCAAATGATTATAATCTATTAAGACTAATTGCTGACTTACTCGTTTTAAATAATATTCTCGGTTAGCTTGCGTATCAAAGTTGGCAACTTGGTTCTGCTTATGATTCTCTGAAACTATAATGCTACTAGGGGCACCTATGCCTGTCCTTAAGATACATCCTTGAGAACCCACTTTACTAAAAAAATTACTTGCTGTTTCCCGATCCATCAAACGTATAAGCCCGACGTTATATTCAGTTCTATAGGGCCTTAATGTTTCTATTAAAACAGAGAAATAGGCAGCCAGTTTTTCAACTCGTTGAGCTAAGGTATCTGTTTCGGGCAAAGAGACTTCCGAGCCGTTAAATTCTATAGGATTATGATAACTCTCAGTTTCTGCGCCTGTCTGAGTGAGATAAATAGAGCAGAGTGTTTCAAAAAAGCGGCTGTCACTTTTTCTAAAAGCGGTTAACCCCAGGTTAGAACAGAGACTTACTTCAAGAAATTTAACCATGGCATCAAAACGTGCATCTTTTTTATCTTCCGTGCTTTTCGTAGGTAAATCTGGCGTTTTCAAAATATCGTTAAGCGCTGTTTGTTGCCAAGCTTTTAGTTTTTCAGGATCACTTTTTTCATTTTGGGGATCGTGATCCACTATATCTGACGAAGCCGCCGACTTTTCTTCTTTATTTTCTGTATGCTCACTTTCTGCTGCGACCTTGGGTACAGAAAAATAGGATTGTTGTAAATAGAGGTATTGATCAGGTTGACGACCAATGAGCTCATCAAATTGAAGCGTCGCGTGATAACCTAAATCAATGACTGCATTAGGCGCGCATTGATTTTTTAATGCAACAAACATTTGAATGGCTTTTTTATCATCATCAGAAAGCATCTCAAATTGTGGCAAATGGAGTTGGGCATTATTCAAATGATGATCTTTTTCATAAACATTAATAAGATGGTTTAAAAATAAAATCACTGCCTGCTTGAATCGCCAATTATTACTTTCTGGAAAACTACTTAATATTTTTGCACCCAAATCAATTGTATAACCGTAACTATCAATAGTAAAATTTAACCTTTGTGTCTCTTTATCTAGCTTTTGAAATCGTTCTGTTAATTTCCTCATTTCTTCAGCTTTAGTAAAGTAAGCACCATTATTTGAAAAAGCCACGTCGATAAAACGAGTAAGCCAAGAAGGAACTTCCGAATTACCTACACCTAAGGTTTGTAAGCCGAGGCTTTGTAACAGCTTTGGTTTCATTACTCCACGGTTTGGTAAATAATTTCTATAATTTTCAATTAAACTCTCTAATTTAGGAATTTTATCGAGGCCCTCTTGAGATGTTTTCACTGCTTTCTTTTTTGCTTCTTCAGCAGCTTTAGCATTTCTACCCAATGCTTGAATACCCTCTGCTTGTTGAAATTTTTCATCCGCTTCAGTTGCAGCTTGATTAGCTGCCGCGTTAATTTCACGTTTCAGCTGCTCTAATTCAGACTTTATCTCTTTTAACATCTGAGTATGTTTTGTTAAAATCGGCAGCATTTTTATGGCTTCTTCATCTTCATCAGATGCATCTTGTGTTATTAAGCTTCTTAGCGCGGCATTTCGAAGCGAGAATTCAATAGCTTTAAGCTCTTCGACTCTATCATGTGCCTTGCGTCGCGGACGCATAACACGCTCTAATTCTGTTGAGCTCATTATTTCTGCTTCTTGATAAAGTTGCGCTCCGGGGCGACGCAATTGTTCAATTACGTTTGCATTGGGTTTTTCTAGTTTTGTAATTTCATAATTTCTTTTAGTGCGACTTAAAATTTCAGCAACCATTTCATAATCAGAGGGTTGGTTGAATGATGGTTTAATACGGCTAATTGCAGAATGATCAAAACCACGAGCTATGATAAAATTGTAAAAATTTGTCATAGAAAGCGAAGTATAAAATTCCTCATAAAGCTTTAATTCTTGCGCGCTCACTTCTTCAAAAAGATATTTTTTGGTGGCAACTTGATAAACAGCTTTTTTTACATCGGATGTGCTACCTTGCAACATGACCATAACAAATGCTTGAGCAAGATTTGGGATACCTAAATATTTTTCATCTGCGCTTTGATTGACATTAAAAATGGTAGTGTGCGGTGAAAGAGGCCACATTATTTTTATCATTCTGCCCACAGCACCCTCTAGACAAGAGGCATGTTCTGCATGATAACCCGATCGCACGTGTAGCGACGTCCACTGAGGAAAGTCGTTTGTATGCTCTGTGCGAATATTCCATAAATTAAATACGAAACTCTCTTCTAATGCGTTTTCCCGTAGCGTTTTTTTTGCTTGGGGAGACAGCTTTTCATTTTCCTCAGATAAAGTTAAAGTTTCATCATTTGCCGCTAACCATAAACAGGCCAATAGTTCAGGAAGAACGATGCCATAGGCCTGAGGAGGAGAAGTTTTTTTTGCGAAATAATTTTCGTGAAGCCCTTGTCTAAATAATCGAAGGGCATAAGCATACCGAGAAGGCTCGGCTCCTCGAGGAGGTCTATTTGTACGTTGATACTCAGCTTCTTTGGCTTCTAAATATTCTACTAATTTTTCTAAAACCTCCCAATACCAGGTATTTGAGGAATTGGTCCGATATTTAGCCACTAAGGCCTGATATCTTTGGCGAGCCAAAGTTTCTTGCTCGTACGTTGTTAGCATGGATGATTCTGAAAGACGCCTGCCTAAAAGAGCTTGATTTGCTCGTCTATTATTTGTGTGTCTCTCGTTTAAACTGCGAGCAAGTTCATCGATTTTTGCTTGATTATCATTTACGTTAAACTCTTCTTTGCGTTCTCGTTCTAAGGTCATACCTATAATACCTTTTATAAATTTATTCTATTTTATAAGTATAGAGTATAGATGCTTAAATTTTTCTTAAATAAGACATTAAATTATCAGGCGCCCAGGGCGACTTCACCAAAGTTCAACCGATCACTTTCCTTAAATACCTGGTACTTAGCGCTGATTTTTGCCGTTTCAATTCAATGCCACCTTTAAATGACTTCTCTTTTTCTAATAACGCTAAAACAACCTTTCGCATGGCCGCTAAATTTTGATCTGCAAATCCACGATAAATTTGACAACAATCTTCATGTAGCCCAACGTCCAATTTGAGCTAAAGTCAAATGTTGTGTACGAGAAACTTTTCATTAGGCGGCGACTTCCTCGTTCACTGAATTAATTTTACCGCTTTCCTTGACGCCATTTATAAACCTTACCCCTCGTATTACCTCTGCCAAGTAGTTAAATCCTCGCAATTTAATCCAGCGATCCTGCGCGCTTTCACACAACTTAAAAACCATCGTTAAAATTGTTGTGCGTGAAAAACAGCCTTTTGATTTTTATGTCCAATGACGCACGGTTGCGAATGTTGATTCAATCGGATTTGTTGTGCGAATATGACCCCAATGTTCCGCAGGAAAATCATAAAATGCCAATAATTCATCTTTGTCTTTTTCCAAGCACTCCGTAGCTTTCGGGTATTTTGAATCATATGTTTCAACAAAAAAATTAAATGCCTTATAAGCATCTTCTCGTGTGGCTGCCATCCATATTTAGGGTACTAGGCAGATTTGTGCGGAAACGCAACACAAGCTCGATATGATGTTGAATAATAAAAATTTTTCTAGCATCGTATTTAGCGTATTTTAAGAGAAAATTTAAAAATATTTTGTGCTAAAAAGATAAAATTATCAATCACTTACAATCGTAGTGTTGCATTTCCGCACGAATCTGCCCAGCACCCTAACAAATGGAAAAAAAATTAGGATTAAAGTAACTCAGACGGTAGTTTAATTTTAAAGACCGGCCAGTTTTGGAGATTCTTCCACGGAACCCCGTGTTCAAGCATAAATCATTATCGCTGCTTAATTGAAGACTATGATATAAAATCAATGGCAGAATCGAGTAATTGCAAATTATGGAAATAAAAAATTGCTCCGAATTACAGATTCGACACTTCTGGGGGTTCCTCCACTGGAGACCTATAAAAGAGTAAAAAGATTTTTTGCAATATTTCATATTGATGTAACAGTTATTGCGCAATGGGTTTTCGCCTTATTTTTTTCCTCGACAGAAAAAGTTTATCTCACAATTGATCGAACGAACTGGTTTTGGGGAAAAGCAAAAATTAACATACTGACGCTTGCAGCAGCGTATGAGGGAATTGCTGTTCCATTATTTTGGAACTTACTTCCGAAGGCAGGAAATGCAACGGGGAAAGAACATGAGTCTTGCCTCCAACGCTTTGTAAAATTGTTTGGAAAAGGCCAAATTTTAGGTATTTTAGGAGACAGAGAGTTTGCCAACGGGCATTTATTTTGTTGGCTTAACACGAATAACATTCCTTTTTATATTCGTATTAAGGAAGATTCTATTGTACGAATAAAGAATAAAAAAATTTGCAATGCAGAAAAAATTTTCTGCAAGTTAAATCCCAAAGAGCAGCAAATACTTGAAATGTCTGTTGAAGTGTTTGGTCAAAAAGTTTATTTAGCAGGTTCTCGTTCGGAGCGAGGCGAATTAATGATAGTGGCAACAAACCAGCTTCCTGCGAATGCCATTGCTATCTATCTTCGCCGTTGGGAAATAGAGTGTCTTTTCCATGCCCTTAAAGGCAGAGGGTTTCGTTTTGAAGAAACACATTTAACGAAGCTTGAGCGGATTGAAAAATTAATGGTTTTGCTGACTATTGGTTTTTGCTGGGCACATAAAGTAGGTGAATGGCGTGCTACCAAAAAACCCATTGTCTTAAATAAGCACGGCAAGAGCCAAAGGCCACAAAATAGCTATTTTAGGTATGGTTTGGACTTGATTAGGGAAGCCCTATTCAGCTTTCAAGAAAGGGCGATACAATTTACAGAATATCTCATAAAAATCAGACTGACTCCGTCTTTAGGGGGCGGGATATGATTTTTGTCCCCTGCAGAGGGTGCACAGATATTTTTACCAACACATAAGACTTTCTTAATATTAGATGCTTATAGTTATTTTATAAAAATTTCAGAGGCTGCTTAGCATGTCAAACCCAAGAGATATAAAAAAACCATCTACTCAAATATCGAATTCGCTGGATAAAGCAAATAATCATGAGGAAAACAAAAGCGTAAGCTTTTTAGAGGAAAAAAATATACCACAAGCAGTAGCAAATGATCATATTGGACCTTGTTTAACACTGAAGGAAATGGCAGACGCCCGGTGTGTAAATAAAAGCTCTGCTAAGACTTTATTTCGCCAAGGGCCAAATTCTTTTGAACAACGCATAGCTCAAGAGCTTTTGAAGAATGTTTTATATGGCAATCAAGCACGAGTCGTTCAGATACTGCAATTGGGTGGCACCACAGCAAGAGCAGCTTTATTTATTGAAGCTCAAACAAACGATCATATTGAACGAATAGGTGTTATTAGATCTATTAAACAAAGTCCATATATGGCCATGTGGGGAGCTCAAGACCCTCACATGCTACATGCAGTGGAACCGTTTTTAGTAAAGATTCCTAATGGGCGACAGCTAGCAAGGCAATGTGCAGAGCAATTCATGGAGTCTTCCACAAAGGAAATTAGCCTTTTTGATTATACAAAATTAGTTGCTGCTATTAGTGCAGATCCATGTAGTGATGGAGGATTATTACCCGCAACAGAAAAAGAATTAGCTGAATTTTCAAACCATTATAAACAAAATGGTATAGTCATTACTCATGGAAAACATTTTGATGCAAAAATAATTTATTTTGATGCTCTTCAGGTTTACAATAAAAATTTTTCTCAATGGAATTTTGATCAACAAAAATTATATTCCAAAAAAATCCTTGGATTATTGCAAAGTTTATTTTCCGCTCATTCGGCACGAGCAATTCAAATAGGCTTGCAAGCTTTGCTTGGTATGTCTGAAAACTTAAACTATGATGCGCAGCCCTTTACTCGATTAGATATTCTATTTCATGATCCAAATAATGTTGCGTCCTTTTTAGGCTCTAATTTCCTTTTCTCTATGAACGGTGAAAGAGTAATTAATATTGATTTTCCTGAGATTGTTGCTGCTTTTATGGCTTTTTCACACTTTTATAAATTAATTGATACACATCAAAAAAGCATGAAATTACGATTACAACATTCTTCTTCCTCTCTTTCGAAGGCTCCACTGATTGAATACGAGAGGGAGCTAAAACAAATGCCAGAGCCTTCATTTGCTCATATAAGTTATTCAGTAACAACAATAGAATTATATAATTCGTTATTAGAAATTTCTTTACTCCAGATAGAATTTTTAAATTCGGTATTAGAGTTTTTAATCGCAAGTTTGAAAAAATATGTTACTCCTGGAAAAAGAGATGAAGCGATTGAAGGAATTTGTTCAGTAATAAATATGATTGTAACTCATTTGAAGTTAGAACCATTAGAAGAGAAAAATACTCTCAAGGCAGCAATAGTAAGATGCACAGAAATAGGTCGAAAAGAATGTTTATCATCAATTCCATTGGATGATGAATTTTTATTAAATTTAGAAAAAGCATTAAACCTGGCGAAGGAAGTTTTACAATTTTTTATGGTTGAAAAAGAACATAAGGAAGATAAAGCTAGAAAAATCAATCTAGTAACTTATGTGGAATCATTTAAATTAAGCGAGCAGAAAGCACAGTCGAAAACCTGCGTTGAAACTGCAGCTGTAGGTCAAACTACTACAGAAAAAATGAAACCACTATTTTCATCTCAAGAGTTAATAGAAATAGCTAAATACATTAGGAATTCATATACACTGAATAAAATAGAAAGTATCAATTTCTTAAATGGAATTACCTCCATAAGCAACTTAGTCAAAAAACTACCACGGCCAACTAATTGGCTAAGTTGTGAGATTGTAGTAGAAAACGGACGTTATTACCTTGAAATTTGTTCTGTTTATAAGACTAATCAGCATTCATATAAATCTGGTCCAACAGTAAAATGTGAAATTTTATCAGATCAAATTCAACGTATTTTAAAGTATATAGAAAAAGAAAAACAACAAGCAAACAGTATTCAAATCATTAATAATCATTCTGCCCTTTTCGGAAAATTTACATCAGATGCGTATAATATAGCGAAAGCGGCCTTCGAAATGCCAAGTTCCCAAATAAAAGCGAGAGTAAAAAAATAAAAATTTAAATCGATCAAAAAGGCCCACTGTGAAGCGGCTCTGTCGCAAACTTCGATAATTTGATAAACTCTGTCACCTGAAAACTAGGGATGGATAAACGCAATGATCAGCTTTAAAGGCAAACATTTTCCAAAAAATATCATTTTATTAGTAGTTCGTTGGTATGTTTCTTATTCATTGAGCTACCGCAACATTGAAGAAATGATGCTAGAGCGTGGAACAAAAGTAGATCATGCGACGCTAAATCGTTGGGTGATTGAGTATTCGCCGTTATTAGGGTACTAGGCAGATTTGTGCGGAAACGCAACACAAGCTCGATATGATGTTGAATAATAAAAATTTTTCTAGCATCGTATTTAGCGTATTTTAAGAGAAAATTTAAAAATATTTTGTGCTAAAAAGATAAAATTATCAATCACTTACAGTCGTAGTGTTGCATTTCCGCACGAATCTGCCCAGCACCCTAACTGCGTTTGCAGTTAGAATAGCGCTAAACAAGCCAGTACAATCATGTCATGTCAGATTAGCTTTAACAGCTAAGGAAATTGCTCGCGCTGATGCGCAGAAACGGGAGAAAGTTTAAAAAGCGACCGCAATTTTTTGACTGAAAATTTAGGTTTTTTGTTTTGATTTGGAAAATTAAAGAAATCGACCTTAAAAATTTACGTTAAGAATACTTGGTGCGGCAGAGCTGTGAAATATTAATTGGCCGCCGCTTGTTGTTGTGTCGATATTTTCTTGTAAGCTTTTAAATCGGATTCCTTTTTCGCTTAGCTCTTTTATGGTTTGGATGAGGTGCGCTAGAGACCGGCCTAATCGATCCAATCGCCACACAACCAGCATATCTCCTTTGCGAAGATGGAATAGCACAGAATGCAGGCCTAGGCGAGCAGTCTTAACCACGCTTACAACGTCAGTATAAACATCTGTGCAACCAGCGCTCTTTAGCACATCCTCTTGCATATCCTATGAGCATAAATTACATTTCCATTGATCAAATGAGGGTGCGATGGTAACGTAACCCGTGGCATATAAGCAAGTTGTATGGCCTTGAATTTTTAACCGTTTTAATTACCATTATATGCATTTCTTTTCGTGCTGAAATGAACTTGATCCTCAGGTAACATAAACGAACGGGCTTGTTGAAAAACCCGTTATTTATTACACAAATTTTATCATTGCGGTATAATACCAGAAATTTAAAATTTACTCCATTTTATGAGATAAATATGCAAGGTCAACAACAATATCAACATCAATTATTTCACTATTTTGATATCGAATCGCTAATCCCAAATAATCATTTACTACGTAAAATTAATAAATACGTTAATTTAAATTTTGTAAACGCATTAACAGAACCATTTTATTGTTTAAATAATGGAAGACCATCAGTTGCTCCGGAATTATTTTTTAGAATGATAATTATTGGCTATTTATACGGAATTGAATCAGATCGCCAGTTATGTGAAGAAATTCAATATAATTTAGCTTATCGCTGGTTTTGTAAATTAAACCTCGAAGATAAAATTCCTGATCATTCTTCATTAACACGAATCAGAGATCGTTTTGGAATCGAATTATTTAACACTTTTTTTCTTAAGATTACAGAACAATGTAAAGAAATGGGTTTGGCAAAAGGTGAAAGAATAATGACAGATGGTACGCTTTTCCAAGCGAATGCTTCATTAGATTCATTAGCACCAAAAGATGAAGCAAATAATGAAACTAGAGAAATATCAATACCAGGAATAAAAGCTCCTCCGTTAAGAACAATCAGCAATAAAACTCATATTAGCAAAACTGACCCAGATGCAAGTCTTGCTTTTAAAAATGGAACCCCAAGAACATTAAAATATAAAGCGCATATTACCATTGATGCGGATAGTCGTGTGATTCTGGACGCAAAAATTACAACAGGTTCCACACATGAATCACAAGTCTATTTGCAACAGATTAAAACGATTGAAAAAGACTTAGGAATAAACATCAATGAAGCAATTGCAGATCGAGCCTATGGATCAGGCGATATTATTCAAGCTTTAATTGATAAAGCAATTAATCCCAATATTCCTTTATTTAGTGGTAGAAGCGGTACAAATAAAGAACCAGAAGGATTTATATACGATAAGAAAAATAATCGTTATCAATGTCCTGCCGGTAATTATCTTAATGCTTGTCCTACCTTAAGTAATGGCACATTTATGTATCATTCTAAATCAGCCGATTGTGAATCATGCGAAATAAAATCAACATGTGCTGCAAAACCTAAACGCTCTAAGAAAATTCGCATGATTACCCGTAATGTACATAAAGAATTATTTGATCATGTTAAAGAAAGTATGCAAAAAGAACTGTTTCAAGATAATTTAGTCGAGCGCATGTGGAAAATGGAAGGGATTATAAGCGAAGCAAAGAACCAAAATTGTTTAAACAGAGCGAAATATAGAGGTTTAATGAAAACACAAATTCAAGCTTATATGGTAGCAAGCGCATTAAATATGAAAAGGCTTGTGGCCTTTTTTATTTTTTCATGTATTTACACAAGAATTTTGCAATTATTAAATAATCGCAAAATTAGATTTACTTATTTGTTACGATAAACGAGGTTTTTCAACAAGCCCGAACGTTTTTGTTACCAACAAAAATTAGATAATACGAAGCAACAATATTTGTTCGAAACAAATAGTTTTTGAGTTTTGAATTAATTTTTAACTCTAGAATTAAGATGAAAACGGTGAGCTTTTAACAAGCTCGTAAAAACTCACCGTACTTTTATTAAAATATTTATCGACGTAGTGATGATATGGCGCGTGGGTTTGATTCAGGTGGATTATCTAGAACTGTAAATCCTTTATCTTTGTATGCTTTTTTCAACACTTCCAGCATTTTCTGTGTTGCTGGAGTATTAGGTTCGATTTTTAAATAAACTTTTACATCAGGATCAGGTTTTATCCCTCCTGCTTTACATTCCGCTGCAGTTAAACTAGTTGCTAATTTAGCAAGCTTATTAGAAAAAGTATTTTCGTTTGTTTTCGAATCTGCAGCAGTGTTTAAATCAATATTTGTTTTTAGGCGAAGGCCTTCTGATGTCATCTCTTGTTGGCACTTAATTGTGGTACCATTCTTTAATCTCACTTCATAAGAAGTTTCTGAAAGCTGCACAGGAGGCTGTATAATTTTGAACTCGTCTTCATCTGCTAATTCGTTTTGTAATTCTTTAATAACTAGTTCAAAATCAAGAAATGATGGTTGAGGAAAAACACTGTCTATATGAGCTCTGGGGTTGGGAATTTGACGCTTTACTTCTCTGACTCTATGCATAAAACAACCTCATTTCGATTCAATTATTTTCATGTTAACATAGAATATCACATTTAGAACAAAATGAACAAGTTATAATCAGACTGGCGAACAAAAAATGAATATGATTCTAAACTGAATCTTAACTCATAACTAATTCATTTTATTGTAAAATTTTATAATTTAGTGGTAGTGTGGCATTTGCAATATCAAGTTTGTGAATGAAGTGGCGGCTGGTCGCACGTTCCGTACCCTCCCGCCTTAATAAAACGATAGGAGTTTGATGTGGCGCAGGAATAAAATTGGATCTGTCAAAACAGCTCTGCCGCACCAAGTATTCTTAACTAAGAAACATCACCAATTGCTACTGAGTCATCATCTACAATTGTCATTTGGAACCCCTTATTAAAATAACTTTAAAATTTCTACCTAAAATATTAAATTAGCTTGCCAGTGCTTGAGTCATCGACTACCCTGCTTTTCTGGTTTCGTCGGGTTGAATTGCCAACCGATATCCTAACCCTTTTAATATCAATTCAAACGTATCAAGCGTAGGATTTCCTTTTTCTGAAAGCACTTGGTATAAATTTTGACGATTCAAATGCGTCTTTTTCGCTAATTGACTCATTCCCCCTCTTGCTTCTGCAATATTTCTGAGTGCAACAAGAAGCGATTCTGTATCACCATCTTCATGATATTCTTCCATCGCAATACGCAAATACAAATCCGCTTCTTTCGGATTTTTAAGCGATTCAATTAACTCATCATGATAGCTCGTCGTATTTTTAAGAATTTTAGCTTTACTCATCGCTGCGCTCCTTTAGTTCTTGCCAATATAGTTGGGCGGTTTTGATATCTTTTTTCTGGGTACTTTTATCGCCAGCACAAAGTAAAATGATGACGACATCATTTTGTTCTGCAAAATAAATGCGGTAGCCTGAACCAAAAGCTAACCTTAGCTCTGACACCCTGCCCCAACGGATTTGCAATCACCAAAGTTTCCTAGCTCTAGTCTATCTAATCGCCGCCTTATTCTAAGACGGGTGCTGGGGTCTTTTAATGAGCTAAGCCACTCAGAAAAAGGGACTTTGCCGCTAGGAGTGGCATAATTTCTTAAAATTTTGTGATTATTCTTTCTCATAAAGAATTGTCGTATAAAAACGACAGGATATCAATTGTAAATAGTGGCTTTTTTCAGGCTTATGCGTTTTGGAATCACTATTACATTTAACGTAATAATTCGGTATTTAAAATGAATAAAGCGGCATATCTTTCATATTTAAAACTATCAATAAGCATCATTATCTATAGTAAAGACAAAAACCCCGCGCTAAGGTACTACACATAAACGCAAAAAGAAGGGAATAAATCGGCATTAGGTTCGGCGCCAATTCTGGTAAAAAGCAAAAAAGCAAACAACTAGTGTGCTATAGAACTGGACAAATATGTGTCACTAATAGTGAATAATTTGAAAGCAACCATCAATAATCCTATTCCATAAGCTTTTCTACTGCCTGCAAGCCAAATAAAATATGCCTAAATTAGTCATTGGAGGAGAAAAATATCCAACCTTTTATAAAAAAATTTTAATTTTTGTTAAAATAAGCATATCTATAGGCATAAAAAGAGATTATTTATGAGTGATTCTCGCGAATCAAAATCGAAAAAAGAATCATCACCTTACGATAGGTTATTTGATGACATTTTTTCTTTGTACGGAAAAAATCCTGCTGATGAAATTACCCAACAAAAAACTCGATATGTTTGTGAATTAATTAATCTTTTTGACTTAAAAAGTATACAACCTACTGAAAAATCTTCGTCAAAGGGTTTGCGTATTTATTTATATGATACAGCCATTAAAACGGGAAATTTAGATGTTATAAAAGCATTGACACAAAGAATCAAATCTCAAGAATTATCTGAAGAAATTCAAGTCCCTTCACAAGATAATCCTGAATTTGCTTTTCGACCTTCTTTTTGGCTTCCACTCATTATGACAAGACCCTATTATCTTGATGAAAAAAAAGTTAAAGAAATTACAAAATATATTTGCTCAGAATTTGATATTCCTGAAAAAGTGCAAATTCAAGGTAAAACTCTATCCCAAATAGAGTATCTTCAAGAAGTTGATGCTTGGAAAGCAAAAATGAATGAAACTCTTAAAAAAGATGGGAGTACACTTCGGCCACAAGGTTATCCCCGCTATTCGCTGTCTATAGATGCAAGTATATCTAGTAACCAGCCAAACCAAGAAAATGATTCTGAAAAAAATAAATTTAAAAGATAAAATAACTTCGTCCGGAATTTATTTGGATTGGTTGCATAATTGAGTTGTGAATTATTTTAAGAATTTCTTCAGCGAAAATAATTTTTCGCAACAGTGTCACTTTATCTTATGCCCGAAGCTGTAGTTACAAATGTAATTAAGATTAAAAAATATAAATGATTGATAATGACCATTACCAGAACTACTGAAACACGAAAATCAAAGGGAACACAAAATGAGTAAGCTGCCCTTACTTTTATTGCCCGGCCTCCTCTGTGACAAGGAAACTTGGACACATCAATTCCATCATTTGTCAGACATAGCAGATATCATCATCCCCGATTTAAGCTCCGCCGCATCACCCCAGCAAATGGTTGCGGCGGCACTCAACAAAGCGCCGCCTTATTTTGCGGTAGCAGGCCATTCGATGGGTGGTTGGGTAGCATTAGAAATAATGAAGAATTGTTCTGAGCGCGTAATGGGGCTTTGTTTACTCAATACAACAGCATGGCCTGATAGCAAAGAAAAACACCATGCGCGTCAAGCGATGATCGCGAATGCGCACGAAGGAAATAACGCTGCAATCATAGAAAAGTTAATGCAATTATTTATTCACAATAAAGCAGTCGCGTATTCCGTCAAAGCGATGCTTGAAAGAAATATACCCAACTTCATTAATCAAGAACAAGCAATGATCCAACGTGAGGAGTGCATTAAAATACTGGATTGCATAACTTGTCCGACATTAATTATTCATTCAGCAGATGATGCAATCTTTCAATATGAAGAAAGCCAATTTTTAGCAGAAAAAATCAAACATGCGACTTTATCCGTGATAAAAAATTGCGGGCACATGAGTCCTATGGAAGCACCGCAGAAGATTACGCATTTGATGCGATCATGGTTGCAAAATATAAGATCATTTCCTACATAACCACAGCAGAAATTTTGTAATGGCTCGTTTTTCTGCAATAATGGTGGCTAAATCAAATAACTATACTGCTTAACGTAGAGACCTACATGCCAAATTCTTGGGTAACTCATCTGCCTCATTTTTTAGATGAAGGCGGCAATATACCGAATAAACTGCCTATATCTACGTCACACATGTTAAATGCTATATGCTCCTTCGTTGCTTATGCAACCCATTTTGCCGGCGAGATGGATGAAGAATTCCCTTCCTGTTTTATTGTCTTTAATAACGACACCTGCAAAGGTAGAGTTTTTCCTTGTTTAACAATAGACGAAAAAATTGGCTGGCGATGTGACAGATGCCAAACCAATGGGATCATTTCAGGATGGGCAGGTACATTATGGGATTTGACTGAAAAAGGTGGTGTACTTCATGGGTAAGGATGTAAAAATAAGGCTGGCTAAAACATCCCTCGGCAAATTCGGCGCGCCTTTTGGAAAAGAAGTGATAATGAGATAATTTTATTATGAGTGATACCATGGATTTATTAAAAAAACTATCCGCCCTTGAAGATGAAGCTTCTGCATTTGGTTTTAGATGGGAAGTCGCAGAACAAATCATGGCACAGATTCGCAGTGAACTTCACGAGATAGAAGTCCATTTAAAAGACCAAGACCATCATAAATTGCAAGAAGAAATTGGTGATCTGTTACATGCTGCTTTTTCACTTTGTATTTTTTGTCAATTTAAGGCAGACGAAACACTCTCAAAAAGTATTGCTAAATTCGAGAATCGCTTTAGAGAAACGCAACGTTTAGCCAAAATGGAGGGGTTTGAAGATCTCCATAATCAACCCTTTGATAAATTAATGGCAATTTGGAACAAAGCAAAAGATAGCGTGAAATAGCTTTTTCATCAAAAAATTATCCAGCTTTATTAAACTTTAACTTACAAGAAACCGCCCATGCAACCCAGAGAAATTACCCTAAATACAGCGATTGCAACTAACAACATTGCCGCCATTCAAAAATTTAAACCTAAAGAGTTATTAGAGTTTAAAGATGCCACCTATCATAACGCCGTATTATTGGCTGCTCGTGATGGTCATGTTGAAACAGTGAAAGAAATCCTAACTATCATTGAAGCCAATTTTGGAAAAGAAGAGCGCGACAAGCTGCTTTTTTCGGAAGATAGCCTGGGCCGCCATATATTAGCGATTGCTTCTATCGCGAATAATGAAAAATTGATGCAATACTTACACTCTGATTTAGGGTTTAACATCAACTATAAAGGCAAAGTATACTCCCCGCTATGGTATTCAATAAAACGAAACTCGCCCAGAGCATTTCATTATTTATTCCAAAAGGGTGCCATATTTATGCAATTAGAGCTTGACCTCATAACAACATGTGACGCCTTTAAAACTTACTTTAATTCGCCCGAGTCATTTCTCCGCATTGTCGAAACAGGCAATGCGCAATTATTTCGTCTCATTTTCAGGCATATTAAAACGCAATCTGATGCAGAACAATCTCCTTTTTTAACGCGCACAGATAGTAATGGTCGGCATGCATTATGCTTAGCAGCGGCATTAGATCACCATGAAATGATGCCCTACTTATCGACAATGAATTTTAATATTGAATCTCGTGATATCTTTAACAGACGCACATTATATTACCTTGCTAAAAATAGCCGTCTTGATTCATTTTTGAATTATTCTTCTCATACTCCAAGCATTGACCACGCTGAAGCTACATTCGCTTCTCAAAACAGAAATCGCTTTTTGCTGAATACGAAAATTTCTAAAAAAAATGCAGCTAATGCTCTGAGCAATGACGTTAACAATATGAAACAAGTTGGCAGACTTCCTAAAGTCTATCCAATAGAAAAGCAAAAACCGTATCGCTCATTTTCATCTGAAAGAGAAAGGCAATTATTGCGCCAAGCAGCCACTCAATTATATTTTGCCCTAAATATCGAAGAATTAGTTGAAGTTCAAATAATGCATCTTGAGTTTAACGAAAAACATAATTTATTTATTGTGGCGAATAAGCCAAGCATAACCCCTTCTTTACCTGCCTTAATTGCTAGCCGAGAGAATTTAAGTAAACTTTTGACGACTGCTCACCTTCCGAAAGATAAAGAAGGAAAAATAAGGTCTGCTCGCTATGCTGAAAAATTAGCAGTGCGAGCTATTGATTCAGATGACGTATCTACAAATAAAGGCACATCAGATAAAGAACGTGCGCGACAAGTTGCTACTTTGTTAAAAAATAGTACGCCTTCTCCACTACCTATCAATGCAAATAATAATTATGCGTTGTCTAACGCTTCACAAGCATTGCTTAAACATATTTTTTAAATACAGATAATCATATTTATATCATCGTGCTTAATGGCTATTCTTCCACGGTAGAAAGACACGCAGAAGAATTTCTTACCGATATCGCTGATTATGCCGCAGTTGTAGCTAAAGAATCCGAAATGAAACCTTATAGTTGTATTGGTGGTAAAAAAAGGCCATGCATGGGTTGCACCGGCAGGATGACGGACTTCATTAATCAATTCGGAAACTATCCTGGTAGACTTTGGCTCCATACTATTCAAAACCAATCTCATCCAGCTGCGCGTAATACGATAAATACACTATTAACTTCGCCCTCACATGTTTCAGTTTGCAAAGACGGTAGGACGTTAGCTAATGATTATGACAGTGGATCAGATTCTGAGGAAGAATATAAAGCAACTGAACTAAAAAAATGAACCACCTTTGAAGATAAAAATCAGCAATCCATCGCGATATTAATTTTGCGACTTTATTATTCGGCATTTTTAAAATAATTGCGGCTTGTTCCGTAGTAATAGTATGATGAGCCACATTTAATATTTTAGCTATTCGATGTTGATTAAGCTTACTGATACCGGCTAACTTTTTCCTTTACTCAAACTGCTTAAAATATCGTCCTACTTTTGCGAACTATAGCATATAAACTATATGCGATTTCTTTAAGTCTTTTACCTTGCAAATGTCACGCTCTTTAAAGGTGGCCAAATGTCCCGATATGTCCAGAGCATGTCCTGAACGTGTCCTAATGATTGTCCTGGTTTAAAAAAACCCAAACGGCTAATGCCCCCCCTCCCCTCTAAATAAATGAGGTTTAATTCCATTAAATAATTAAGATCGCGACGCAATGTTCTGTCTGTAATATTAGCGCCAATTTTTTCTTTAATTTCGGCTCTTTTTAATCCCTTTGGCTGTTTTTCTAATAAAGCTAAAATTTTCTCTTCTCTTGTTCACCCGTTAAAGCTGTCGTATTTAATCTAAGATAGATGAACCATTGGTGAACGATCAAGTGTTTTATATACTATTACCCTATCTGTATATCTTTTGTCAGTGCAATATTTCAACAGAATCGCTTTCTAAGTCAAACATCAGCAAGAAATTCTCGTTGTATAGGCAATCTAACAAAAAGGCAATCCGTTTGGCCTTTTCAATGTATACATTGAATTGTTCGGTGAATAAATCAGGATACTGTTGTTTAAGGCTGTTGATAGCACTCAAGTCTCTTCTTTTTTCGGCCTTCATTTTTGCATGATACAGCTTTATTGCCATAGTCCAGGTTAATGTATTCATAAATTGACTCATTGTCATTATTCCATTAATAGTGATGATTAAAAAGTTTTGTAATATTCATAATACAAATGAACATTCTTTTGCAACCCCCCAAAAGAATATCGTTCGGGTCATTATTTGCGCCCCCCTGCCCACCATCTCAAAAAATTTGAAATCAGCGTATAATAGAATTTAGTCGATTATTTTTTTAAGGAATCTTTATGAATAGACATAATCCAAATGGTCAAAGCCAGGATAAGGATCGTCACGAAAAAAAACGACATGATGAAAATGAAAAGCGCGAAAATAATAAATCTCGGAAAAAATACGAGGATAATGATCGCTCTGATCGATCAAATCAGCGTTAAGGCATCTAATAAGTATCCGCCAATTTAACCACCCACTATCCCGCGATCGCATTTTAATTCACACTTGCTGCCAATAATGTTTTATCAATTTTATAAGAGAGCAATTTTTCATAATCATCGATAGTCTGGCATTGTGGCAGCGTATTCAGGACATAGCGCAAATATTCATAAGGCTCGATTTTATGATATTTGCAAGTTTCGATAACGCTAAAGATAGCTGCAGCAGCATTGGCACCGGCAACGCTATTAGCAAACAACCACCCTTTGCGTCCGATGACAAACGGCTTGATCGCACACTCAGAAAGATTGTTTGATATATCAAGGCGCGGGTCTTGTAAATAATTTAAAATTTTAGGCCATTGATTTAATGTGTAGCTGATTGCTTGTCCAAGCAAGCTCTTGGGAGGAACATGAGGTTGAGTGGTGATTAAGTAGCTATGTAGCTCATCGAGCAATGGTTTAGCTTGAGTAAGCCTTGCAGCCTGTTTTTCGAAGAGACAGTAGTTTTTAATGTCTTCTTTAGAACAAGTAATAATGGATAAAATTGCAACTTTTTCGAATCTGTAAATTTTCCTGTGTAAACGGCCATAGTGTACTATAGCAACAATTTTTTATGGAATAACCACTATGGCTATGAAAGTTGAATTGATAGATGAGTTATTAAAAGGTTGCACCACCCAGGAAGATGTTTTTGATGAAAATGGTATTTTTTATGCTAAACAAAGAGTTTCCCACCCACTCAAACAAAATTCACAATGCCCGCACGTAGTATGAAGCCAAGGTATTCCTACTCGATCACCTTCTTTAAGAAATTTTACGTTAGAGCCAACTGCTGCAAATAACCCCTGCTCCTTCATGTCCCGGAATAAATGGTAAAGTTGGTTTTATCGGCCAATCACCGCTAACTGCATGTAAATCGGTATGGCACACTCCTGAAGCTTTTATCTTTACTAAAATCTGGTCTGGATTAATTTTTGGAATAGCTATCTCTTCAATAATAAGAGGACTATTAAATTGATGAGCAACGGCTGCTTTCATTTTATTCATGCCATACTCCAACGTACTTAAGATTGCAGTTATTATTGAAATAAGCTGCTATTTTCCAGAGTCAAACTCTTCAGAAAAATCGTCGATACATGTCAATTAAAAGTGCTTATGTGGTATTTAGGAAGGAATCCCAGCACCGGGTGTTATAACATGTAAATATTTAACAAACCATTCCGCTGCTAAAACCGCAACCTGGTCAAGCGTTCCTGCTTCTTCAAACAAATGTGTAGCTTTTGGAATAATTTTTAATTTTTTAATGCATGTCATTTTAGACATGGCAACCTCATTCATTTCTATAATAGGTAAATCATTTTCACCCACAATAAATAAGCTTGGTGCTCTTACTTGTGCTAAAGATTCATTGGCTAAATCTGGCCTGCCGCCACGAGAAACAACTGCTTTAACGATAGCTGATTTATTAGCTGCAGCAACTAATGCAGCTCCTCCGCCTGTGCTAGCACCAAAATATCCTATTGGCAAGTGATGTGTAACCATTTGCTTTGTGCACCAGTTGGTAACTTCAATGAGCCGAGTTGCTAAAAAAGATATGTCGAAACGGAATTCGCCTGTTTGTGAATCTATTTCATCTTCTTCCAGCGTTAATAAATCAAAAAGAAGAGTAGCAAGATTTGCATCGTTTAAGACTCTTGCAACATGTTGATTACGTTTACTAAAACGGCTACTTCCACTGCCATGTACAAAAATCACTAATCCGATCGCTGTCTTAGGTATATGAAGAATACCATTAAGCTCAATATCTTTCATTGTGATAATAATAGGATGTTCAATAACAGATAGAAAATGCGGCATAAAAATTTACCCTTATTAGGCCTATTAATAAGCCATTTTGGCATTGGAATTAGTTGCAGTGACGTGCACAATGTGAATAATAATAAACCCCTATAGATACAATCTCATGCCTAATCAACATTGTTGAAAAACAAGTAATAATTATTGCAATGGTGCATCAGGCTTCTTCTGTTGCCAAATGGAAAAAGCATCGCCCCATATATAATCCATGCTCACAGGGTAATTAATTTTTGAATTTTTCTCCTCCGCTAACAAAACATAATCGCGGGCATCAGTAATATGCGACTCATACAATATTGGATTGGATGTAAAAGGCAATACCTGATCAATGCCTCGGCCTAACATGACATCGCCACACAGAAACAACAATACTTTTTTCTCTTTAATTTTCATTTTGCCATATAAAATCCATCGCCTTCCAAAATTTTAAAACTATAAAAATAATAAACAACCTAAAATTTACCCTAATATTATTGGCAAAAATCTTACTTATTTCATTTCTACGATGCTTTAAGATTTAATATTAAAAACTACCATAATGATAAAATTTTATTTATCAAAAATCAGGGATATAAAATATGAAAATATCGATGAAAGGAGGCTATTTTATGCAAAACTGTGTGATAAGGATTTTTTAATTCGATATTATAAGAGTGTTATATTTTGCTAGAAGAAAGTTATTTTGACCATGACGCTGATGTCGGTATTATTGGTCGTAGCAAAACCTTAGAAGAAAGTTTTATTCCCTTATACCCTGCGGCTTGCCGCAGGCTCATTAGTCAAAAAGTTTTGAAAACCAATGGTTTTCAATTAAACTAATGCGCAACGGAAACCAAAAAATCAAATCATTGTGCCTATCAGATGCACTATCATATAGTGTCGACTGTTAAGTATAGAAATGCATTACTAAGTGAAGAAATCACATCGGAGATAAAAGCGATTGCCTTACCAGTAGGTGAGTGGGCTCTGTCGAAAATGGCTATCTTTTAAAACGCCCATTACACTTCAAGGTGCGAACAAAGGCGAATCAAAAACATGCTTACATCGAAAGAAATGAAGGATGACAAAATTATTATTTAAATTCCAGGATAGATTCACTTCGTATGGTTTGGCTCTCGGAATGGTGCTCCTTAGGGGGTTACGACACCATACCACGTTCTTCCAATTGTAGAATGTTGCTTCTGAAACCCCCGTTTTTCGAATGATCTCCTGGATAGAAGTGCCGGTCTCAGCTTGTTTCAACGCGTAAGAAATTTGTTGCTCGGTAAATCGCTTTTTCATGGCAAATAACTCCCTAAACCGTCGTGGTCTGATTTATTGGGGAGAAGGTCAATATATTTGTATAAATACAAAAATTTGTGTAAATTATCTTTATAGCTTCTAGACTTTTTGAGGTATTTTTGCTAGCCAACTTATTAGGATAATTTGTATGACGGAATATACGAACAAGAGCTATTTTAGTTCAGAAAATATTCAAGATTTTTATACTGGTATTGCTAAATTACTTACAAGTTCACTTGAGATTGATAAAATTACACAAGCAATCATGCAACAAATAGAGGTATTTTTTCAGCCGCATAATTGGAGTTTATTGCGGTTGGATGCAAATTCACGCGAATTATTTTTTGTGATAGCAAAAGGTATTGATTTTGCATTATTAAAGAATGTTCGCATAAAAATGGGTGAAGGAATTGCAGGAAAAGTTGCTGAAAGTGGAAAATCTATTTTTGTAGAAGATGTAAAAAGTAATCCTCTTTTTTTGCAAAAAATTGATAAATTATCTGGTTTTAAAACAAAATCTCTTATTGCCGTACCTATTATTTTTCAGAATGAAGTATTAGGTGTAATTGAATTAATTAATACTTTTGAAGGACGCAATTTTACTCAGAATGAACTTAAAATATTGGAAACAATTGCTGATTTTTCTGCAATTGCGTTGACTAATGCAATTGCATATGAGCGGTTGGTTTGGATTGCAACGCATGATCCTCTTACCGGTCTTTATAATCGTAGTTATTTAGAAAAATTAATTACTGATTGTCAATCTAGTCTTAATATGGACAATCAGGTAGTTGTGGTAGGGGTTGATGTTGATAAATTTAAAATTATTAATGATAGTTATGGTCATTTAACAGGCGACGATGTTTTAATAAAAATCGCAAAATTTTTGCAAAAAATCTGTAACTCCAATGATGTTGCATTTCGTACAGGTGGCGATGAATTCCTTTTAATAATGCCGAATTTATCTAAAAATGATATTACAAAAAAAGTGGAGTGGATACAAGAAAAATTGTCTCATGAAGAATATAATATTTCACCTGCCCAAAGATTTTCTTTTGGTATAGCAAGTGGTTCTCAAAAAAACTTACCTGCTCTAATTAAAAAAGCTGATAATGAGATGTATATTCAAAAAAACCAATTTTCTTCTTATAAACAATAATGAATTTATTAAAAATGAAAATGGTTAAAAAATGATGCTTTATTAATCACACGGTTAATCAGAGCGATGGGTAACGACATTTCCAGATTTCATTCGCTTTCGATAGGGCGTGAATTTTAAAGTGTGTAAATAGCCGAGATTTTTTTAAAATTTTCGTATTTACACAAACAAATTTTCGCCTAGACTGTCATATCAACCTCCGCATGCCAAAATTTTTTTATAAATTTATGTCGCCAATCTTTCAGGAAATCGATCTTCAAACATAATTGCAAAATGATTTAGTGCTTCTTCCATGAATGTATTGGCATATTCCATTTCTTAGATACACCGCGAATTGCTAAATACAATATTACCAGCGCCTAAATTTCCGGAAAGAATAATAAGATTAGTTTTAAAATTTTGTTGGCTCAAAGAAGTTTCTGTCCCGTTAAATCCACCGTAGACTTGTACACCCGAAGGTATTTTAAAGGTTTCAGTATGTAGTGTGAACCAGTAAGGACATTGTATCCCAGGCTAGGAGTATATGTCCCTTGTGCCACCCTATTTGATCACCATTACCTGCACTGTTAAGTGCAGTTTGTAAATTATTAAAAGCTGTTGCCCAAGAAGATCCATTTCCACCTGGGCTATGTTGATGCCTAAATGGAAAATGATTGGCAAAGAAGAAGAATAAAGAATACAGATAATTTGAGGAATTTCATTTCCATACGCTCCTAAAATGCATTAATAGGACTTCCTGTTGCATCAAAAACTATCTGCTTCGAGCTTCGTAGTAAATCAATTTAATGTGACGGTCATCAGTCGTGTTGTCGCATTTACTATCAATTTAAGTTAAGAATGTCAACCCGTTCCTGCCAGATTCGTTTGCCCGGCATAGAAGATATTCTTCTATATTTTTGGGATGAGTGACATCAGCAACATGCACATGATGCGTTCGTTTTTCGCCAAAAGGCGGTATACCTTTGAAAAAACGTAGATACGGGGGAACAAGCTCTACTTGTTTAATTTTTCCATTTTTATCAATCATATTAGCGAGAAAAACAATCTTGGACACAGTTAATTTATCTGTGTTGAAAGAACTACATTATAGGATTTTGCTCTTACAGACTTTCCGTCCTCACTTAGAAAAATACCTTAGGAATCGGGGGCGCGAGGTAATGCAATATATCGTCATCCATATGAGACTCGCGCCTGCCATAGCCAGGGCTAACGGGAAATAATAGACAGTGGGCAGGTTAAGTGGCTGCAGTAAGGAATCATAGGAAAAATGAATTAGTAAATAAATTCCTAAAACAAATGCTCTAGACTGTATCCACAATTTATTATTTCTGAGGCTCAACAAGAGTGAGGCTGAAAGTATAACCAAGTGACGAAGGCCAAACTCAGGCCAGGTAATATAAAGAAACGTCCAGTTCCAGATGCTATATCCAATGATCCACATCATGGGTGTATTCCAAAGCAAGTCTCGCCGGTCGTTGCTAGTATCAATCTGAATTTCTTTAGGTAAAGGTAAAGTAAAAAATAATAAAATACCGGCTAGCGAATTAACATAATTTAAGATATCCCCACTGAATAAGGCTTCCACCACGGCTTCTATAAGATTGAACGCAAATCCCCACCATAATAGCCATAATGCCCATTTATTTTTAGCAAGCGAGGTATAGCGACAAGCAAGCAACCATGATGCTCCCAGGCAAACAGAGTAAACTTTTATCCAGACAAATGAACTAGAGTTTTGTTGTATAGCGAATGGCAGCAATAAAAAAGGACATATTAAAAATACTATCCACCCGATAACTTGACTGCGGCGAACCATTTGATAAGTTATCAAAAGAAAAAGTAAAAATCCGACTGCATAAATAAGTAAATTCATGTGTTATCTTCTAAATTCAGATTGATTGGCATATAAAAAAATCTCGTACTTTATTTTATGTGGTACAATACCTGCTGCTTTTAAAATCTTAACAATCGCTGTTTCATATTCTTTATGACCGCAAACAAAAAAATTAGCATCAGGAAAATCATTAATAATTTCAGTGATAGTTATATCAGTTAATATACCTTCTTTATTCGTTTCACGAAAGTGAATACTAAAATTGGAATTTTGCTGCATTGCTTGTCGGAATTCATCAATAAAAAGAAAGGAGTCCGCTGTATAAGCGGAGTAATCAATATGTAACTTGGCTTTGCTATGCTGCAAATGTCTCATGGCGGCGACTGCCGGGGAAATGCCTATTCCTCCGGCAAAAAAAACCGTAGGCGTTTTTTCAGATAAATGAATAATAAATTTTCCTTGAGGTGCTGAGATCCTAAATAAAGCTTGGTTGTTTGCCTTATTGAATAACCACTCTGAAAAATATCCTGCGCTCTCTAATTTCACAATTATTTCATAATAATCAGCGCCGGGCGGAGAGATCAAAGTATAAGGCCGCTCCACCCATTGTTGTTTGATATAAGCTTGTAAAATAATATGTTGTCCCGGTTGAAGAGAGATTATTTGGGGCTGATGTAATTTAAAACGATAAATACGCGTGTCAGCACTGACAGGAATTACTTGGTCAATATAAGCGAGAGATAAGGCTGAGCTTCCCAACAATTCATTAATTTTATATACGCATGCTCCACACACACTGCCGACGCCGGTACGCGCGGATAACTGCTCAAAATTATTTACTCCATTTTGAATAACCTGTTGTATCGCCCCATAGCTCAAATTCATGCAATAACAAATTATCTCTTGCGGTGAGCGCAGGGGCAATTGCTCATCAATGTCTCCAGTGGTTTCAAATAAGGTTAGCTGGCAGGATTTAATCATAAGATTATCCAGTAACTTGCCGCAAGCCAGTCCTAACTGATCCCACGGTCCGATACAAAGAAGGCTGGCTATCTTATTTTCTGCGATTTTTATTTCGCGTAATAAAGTAGAATCTTCTTGATCTTGATAGCGGATCACTTTATCAACGTGCTGCATACCTATTTTTTCAATATAAAATATATCTTTTTCTACAGCATGAAAAGCAGAAATTTTTTGCTCACCAATGACATAATGAGTGACAATAGTATCCAAGTTTAAAATAGACTCTTGCGTTGAGCTGACTAAACCATGCTGGGGAATTTTATAGATACGCTGCATGGTTTGAATATGTTTTTTTAACTCAGGCACTGCCCAGTACAGGTCATAAAACACTTGTCCATTTATCTTTAAAATTTTTGTAGTACCGCGGGTAATGGCAGTGCCTGCTCGTCTTGATTGGGTCAAGACACCTCTCTCACCAAAAAATTGATCTGGACCGACAATGACAGTTGTGAGCTGGCTAACGCTTTCTTCTTTGAAATAAATTTCTACGTTACCGACCAAAACAAAATAAACTTCTTTCGATTCTTCTCCTTGCGAAAAAATAACGGTGTCAGGCGGAAATTCTTGCATGCTACCGGCTAATTGTTTTAGCAAGTCTTTTGGGATCGCCTTAGCAAGCGGTAATTGTGCGGAAATTTTTTTTAAGTCTTGTTCTTTGGCTGAAATGGCCAGCTCGCTTTTGGATTGAAAATAAGAAGCTAAAATAACTTTAATCCTATCAAAGAAAGAGGCGGCCATGTTAAAATCCACTAGCTTTTAGGAAGAAAAAATGAAGCATGAGTCTCTTTCGAAACGTGCCGGTACAGCAGTGACTCGATAGTGGTTGCATCTAATCTTTCGCTGCCAAATGGCGTGAGTAATTCTTTGCGGTTTTGCCAAATACTTGGCGCTAACCATGGTTGCAATAAGATCACGCTAAATGCTACTGAAGACAGCATGCGATTTAATAAGAGGGGGAAAAGCCGATTAGCAGGAACAGGCTCAGCGATCATGCCGACATACCATTCCACTTCATCTACGGTTTTATAATGTTTATGAAGCGCATTGGCAATAATGGGGTCAGCATTGATATCAGTGAATTTTTTTGCCCGAGTAAATCCCATTCTTTCACGGTAATCATTATAGGGTGCTAAATTCAGTCGTCGTCCTTCTTCAATAGTTTGCTTCTCAACTTGAGACAGAAAAAAGGGTGTATTTTGCGGGCCAAAAGGACAAATGGGCGATCGAGAAAGTTGATCAATGATTTTATTCAAACCATGCTTTACTACAAATGATGGATTATAAACACCTGTCGCGATAGATATTTCCTCGCCATCAAATTGCATCGTATCTGGAACAAAAGAATGAAACCGATAAAGATGATTCCACTCAATAGGCAAGCTTCTGGCGATACCAAACGACCACTTTCCTGCGCGTAGTACTTCAGGAGTGAAAGGTAGCTCCATTGCTAAATGATGAGCATTATGTCTACCAATATAATCACATAGCACAACTTTAGTTAAAATAATTGTGCAGATATTGCGCGCTGTGTGATACAAGCGTTCATCATCCCAGGCAGGATAGCGTTTTTGTAATTCGTCACAAATTTGATTATGCTCGCGCAAGAAAATAATGCCCCACGCGACTGCACCAGGCGTCGCATTAATTTGTATTTGACCAAAGGCAAATAAAGAATCGCTGTCAACCATGTGTTTGTTCGTGTTATGAATCATAGAGGCCGTACCGGCTCTCTGTAAAAAACGTTGAAACAAAGGAGACTGTTTGATTTCTGGAATATCTTTAATATAAAGAGGATATTCTTCTCCGTTGAGTATTTGGCTCTTCAATTTTCCACCTGAATGGCTTCGGAGTAGATCACGTGTATGTTCATCATTGCCATAAGTCGCATCAAGATTTGCCGTGCTCGTAGGGAATAATCCAGAGCGAGCAGGATTCTCTGGGTCGGTTAGCAAAAATCCCGCCGCAAACCATTGCGCCCAACCACCGAACAGCAGGCTGCTGTTTCTGTCTGTTTTTTGCGAAAGGTTCGATTTTCCCTTTCGGATAAAAAGATCTTCAACTAACTCATCCACCGGAGGATATTGAAAATCAGCCGCTCGCGGTTTTTCCGGTAGCATTCTTGAGTAATAACTGTAATCTTCAATCGCATCGACTGTAGGGTAAGGATATTTGGTGGAATATAAAAATGGAAAATCAGCATCGCTGCCCAATAGATTATAGAGCGCGCGCGCTGTCCAGGTTTTGATTACTGGAGTATGAAGTAACACATACCACAGGCCTTTAAAGTGGGTAAGAATAAATTGAATAACCCTGATGCGTAATTTGATTAGAAAGTCAGGGGAACGTTTAACGGGGGGCATAATATTTAATTCCTTTCATTTTGAATTAATAGAGCGGCCGGCCGGTTACTCATGCTTGCCCTTTCCATGGGCTGTAATTATATTAACATGCCTTAGAAAATTTTGTTGTGGTATAAAGCTGCTTCTGCGTTTGCTCCACGATAGGGGTTCAATTTGCATAAATGAAGCGTAAATTGTAGTATAAAGCAATACAAGTGGATTTGCCTAGGGTACGGAAAAATAAAATTCGAGGGACAGGACATTGAAAACACAATTTTATAATTTTATAAAAAGTTTACCGCGTTTTATCCCAGGGTTTCCTGTTATTTTAAAAACCCAAGCTGATATTTTTCAAGCAGAGCAATCCGGCGATTTGTCATTTGGAATGCATGCTCATGATGATCGTCCCATTCTGCCAAGGAATATACGTAATGCATTATCATTTATGTTTCTTATCTTGAATAAGGAGGAGCGTGAGGAAAATTTCTTCCCTCACTTAGACCCATCAAGCTCCCCTTTTTCGGAAAGTCGTAAGCTTTTGCAAAAGGAAACCAAAGAAAAAGCTGCACAAGCTATACAAATTCTAAAATCAAAGTCCCCCAGCACTTCGCCACTTTTACATTATATGATAGCTGATAATTATGCTGATCTTGAGACCCAGGCAAGAGCGGATTTAATAACAATATTGCTTCACCAGTGGAATGATAAAATCATAATTGATACAAATGTCTTACAAGCGTTAGATGTATTTACTGACGCACGTAAGCATCCATTAAAAAATCTTTTTTTCCCTAACCAAAAAAAACTTGAAGCCGCTAGAAAATGCATCCAAGCCGCTGTGGATAATAACATATTACTTTATCATCATACCTTTGCTTCAGGCAGTACCCTATGGAAGGGAGTTAAAAAACTGCGAATGGAGATTCATAAGCCAGAGTTTAAGGCTATGCTAGCTGCCGGTAAGTGGTCGCCGGCAAGTTTCCTTATTCAAAATAAGGTGCCTGCGAAAAGCATGTTTCGTGTGGCTGCGCGCCAAACGGATTTGGGCGGCGTGCTTTCTTATCAAATTAACCCAGGCAGGTTGGTACTGCTGAGTAATCGTGATGCGGCAATCAATTCAGATGGTTTGTTTAATAATCTCTGCTGCGGTTCCGATTATGTCATGGAAATATTAACTTTGCTGGTTGATTGCGTGCATCCTGGCGTCAGAAAACCTGCCGCAGGTCAGGCTTGTCCTTATTTGAAGAATGTCGATCTGCCACTTTATTAAAATAGGATATGAACCAAATAACAAAAAGGCAATTTATTCTTTACCCTGAACAATTCTAATTTGATTGGTAAAAGTTGCCTGCTCTGTTTCTGTATATAAGGCTAGCTCTTTTACGATATCTTCCAATATTCCCATGTTTTTGCTCGATTCTGGGAGAGCTTTAATTTGCTCCAACAAGCTGCGCATTTTTTGCTCTTCCGAGCAAGTAGATCTATTCATTTTATATTCCTTTTCTATTTTATGAAGACACAGCCTAAATAAAAATTACTCTATTTTTATCCAAAAAAAATTGGGTAAAATTACCCAAAAAATAGGATTATTACTGGATTTATTCGCTATTAAGCTGAAGACAAATGAAGCGGGGATCAAGCGGTAGATAGTGGCCGCGATTGAAATCTCGGGTTCTGAGTGTATGATAGCAATCTAAAATGAATAAGAAAAAAAGGAAAATTAAAAATATGAAACCTCGCTCAGCTTTAAATTATGTTTGGGTTGGTCCGCCACGATTAAAAAAGGGTGGCCATGATGTGATTGGCATTAATTCACTTTGGCAGAATTATGAAACTCATCATTTCAATGAGACCGATCGCAATCCCTTAGTCTTTTGGTGTCAAAGTCAATATTGTGAAGATTATAAAGCTTATTTTAATCAACAAAAAATGAAAGTCGCTGTCAAGTCAATTGATGCTTTTCTAGAAGAAAAATTAGTTGGGCAAAAAGAAATTCCTATTGAAAAAATTAATGCTGTATTTAAAAAATTAACGAAAGATCCAGAGAGAAATAAAATAATCGATTACGTGTGTATAAAAGATTTATTTTATTTACTCATATTAGCCACAAATGGCGGCTATGTTATTGATACCAATGTATTAGCAGCCGATGATAAGCCCGTTACTTTTCCTGCAGGAAAAGAGGAACCGACTCATTTTACTTTTCCTTTTTTAGATAATAACGTGCCGGAAGTCTGGATGCAGTTTTGTCCGCCAGAAGATCAAGATACTATAATAAGTTCAATTGCTTGTTGGTTTAGATTATTTGAAAATGCATCTTTCCCTAAGCCTTACACAGAAGACTATCATGCAAAAGTAGCTGCTCTGGGGGTTAATGCTATTTCATGTGGTGATTTAGCTATGTTTACGAAAATATGCCGAGTAAATCCCGCTAATTTTTGGTGCTGCGAAACAAGCGAGCAAGCGAGCATCATCCATCTTGCACAATTTAATTTAACCAAAGAATATTTCAACTCACATCTTCAGCATCGCCAAGAAGCTTTTTCTGGCCAGCACGTTCATATTATTTATGGCGAAGCTAAAAAGGTAAAATTTGATTGTGAACATGGCCTTAATGTAAAAGAGACCAGAACAATTTCACGTTTAGGAGAATGTAAGCTTCATTGCGATAAAATAGAATCAATAACGCCATTACATATGGCCTTTATGTACTCAGGTTCAACAAATGAATATTATGAGTGCGCGAAAATTTTGTTAGACTATGATGCCGACATAAATGCTAAATATACAATTACTCATACAACTGGACGAATAGAAGAAAGTTCTCCGTTAAGAGACGCTATTAAAAACAATTGTGAGCGACGAGTCTCTCTCGCATTGGCACATAAAGCGAATGTAACAACGCTTTTAAACAACGAGTCGCCCTTATTGTCTGCGGTTAAATTCAATTTTGGCGTACCGCAACTTTTAGAAGCAAAAGCAGATCCCAATCAACAATGGGAGGGTCAAGTAGTGACGCCGCTGATTTCTGCTGTAGAACGAAATAAATTAAATCTTGTAAAATTATTATTACAACACGGCGCAGATGTTAATCTTCAAATGCCTCGAAAGGATGAACTTGGGCGAGTGATTTTCGAATCTGCAATCCATGTCGCGCTACAAGAAAGTACCGATGATATTTTAGAAGAATTGCTTAAACATAATCCTAACCTAGAGGCACCGCTTTCTGTCCAAGTGAAAGACAAATTGTATCAAACTCCTGTTGAAAAAATAGCAACATCTGATAAATGCAAAGCCATTTTAAGCCGTTATATAAGTAATCAAGAAAAGGACCAATGTCATTTTAAGCCCTAGAATTTTTACTGTGGAATACGCCCTAACATCAAGAAGTGTATAAAACGCATCCTTTAGCAGTAGGAGATTATGCGCTCCGTACACGACAAAAATTTTTCTTCTTTATGAATCACGGCTCTTGTAGGGGCACGGCGTGCCGTGCCCGTGCTGCATATCTCGCTGAAGCCGCCGGGCATGGCACGCCATGCCCCTACAAGTGTCCTTTTGTTTCTTCCTTTTCTATTTACTCAACAACGCCGAACAAGTCGCTGGACGACGATTGCGAATTTTTGTCGTGTACAGAGGATTATGCGACTAACTCTGTATTTACTAATTTTAATATTTTGTCCGACTCATTCAAGACTTCAGTAATAAAGTTATCTTGTTTTGGCGTCAGAGTGCCAACTTTATTATTTGAAAATAATTTAGCAAAGCCGTTAATAGCGTATAAATCAGTACGGAAATTAAATAAAAGTGCATTTAAAGAAGAAGCCGGAGCTGTCTCTAACTCACTCAGAATATGTTTTGCGCCACCCATAATTTCATTCAAATAGTCATTTTGTTGAGAAGAAATAGCACCCACTTTGGCTTCTTGTAATAATTGAGTAAATCCAAAAATATCGTGCAATGCAGTTCGTACTCCGCCTACCATCACATCCGCCGACTGTGTTCTCCTACGCAAAACAGCTTGGTTACTCGTGTATGCCATGCTTATTGCCAATAACAGTAATGTTATCATAGGAAGAATGCGTGATAAGTCATTATTCATTGAGAATGAGGCTCTTGCTAAAGGATAAGTTAAATGCCCATTTTTTGTATTACCCAACCATGCCGATTGTTTTATTCCTTGAAGATAATCACGTACGAAATTCTTACTTGCTTCATTCGCTAAGACATTATTATTGATAGTGTTCATACTAGTTACATTGTTAGCACCATAAGCCACATTCACGCCGTTAATCCAGAGACCTGCATAATTTGGCGCATTTGCTGCTACCAAATTTAAATCTAAAGCATTACCCACCGCTGCATTTGCAGGGTCAACTATTTGATACGCATTTGCTTTGATAAGAGCAGAGTTTAATGCCCCATTAGGACCATTCACAATATTATTAATGATGGGTGGATTAACTGGCGTAGGTGTAGGCGGGACAGGTGGCACCGGAGGAGGTCCAATCGCGATAAGTGTGATATTACCCCGACCCACAATGGGTGCTTGATTCAAAAGCACGCCACTATCGACACTTAAAACTCCGCCTGTGCCACCTGTTGTATTTAATAATCCATTCACTGTAATAGCGCCACTTATACCGCCTGGATTTGCTGCATATCCACTTATTGACCCGCCTTGCGTATTAATATTGCCATTAATCAACAACTGACTACTTGTTCCATTATTAGAAAGCGCAGTTAACGCAACATCGCCGCCGGTAGTTTGAATAGGGCCGGTGGTAATCGCACCGGTATTCGTTACATCCACGTTACCATTTGGTGCAGTTTGAGTAATATTGGTAATAGTCAGTAAAGGAGAGGTGTTAGTAACAGACACATTGCCATTCACCGCATTACTTGCTGAAAGATTATTAATTATATTGTTGCCCGTTAATTGAATTCCACCTTGTGCTGCTACGGAAACAGAATCCACATTCAGACCTGTACCAGGAAGTTGATTAACAGCTCCGCCCGCATTCACTGTTAATTGATTATTATTGGTTAAATCAATGCTAGGCAGCTTTAATACACCGGTGGAAGTCATAGCCAAATCAAAACTTCCACTAATCGTATTATTCATAACTAATCCGCTGCCATTAATTAATGTATTAGCATTTAAGGTGATCGCATTGTTCAATTGCGTATTATTACCACTGCCCACCAACGCCCCCGCATTGGCTACGCCTGTCCCACTTAAGCTGATGGTTTGCGTGTTCGTGAGTGTTCCATTATTGAAGCCGAGATTTAAGGTGGCGCCGGGAGAAACCGTAATATCTCCATCTATCCCTAATGCGCCTACATTCGTGGCTCGCAATGTTCCATCTGTAATGAATGTATCACCGCTATAAGTATTATTTCCTGATAAGGTAAATGTACCGCTACCGGTTTTAATTAATGTACCGCCATTGCCAGAAATAATGCCGCTGAATGTCGTATTAGTCGCATTTCCAGTAGATAAAGACGCATCTAATGTCACCTTACCACTGCCCGCTAACGAAGCAATAACTTGATTATTGCCGTTTAAATCGAGCGTTCCGCTCGCGTTTACTGTTACATTACTTTGCGTATTAATAGCGTTTGCTACATCTAATTGTAATGTACCCGCATTAATTATCGTGTTACCCGTGTAACTCATGTCTTGGCCATAAATTAATAGGCCCGCACCTACTTTGGTGACACCTACATTATTGCCCAGGATATCGCCCGTTAAAATCAATTGATTTCCCGCATTGACACCGAGCGTGCTATTGCTGCCTAACGTAATATTTCCAGTGAGTGTATCACTGCTATTTAAGCCATTTTGAATAATTGCACCTGTACCACCCACGCCTGAACCATTTATCGTCATCGTATTAGCAACAGGCGCACCTAATCCACTTAATGCCAATGCGCCTCCTGCATTAATTGTCAAGGTGCCTGTGCTTAAACCGGTCGCATTATTTAAATCCAATGTACCCGCAGAAACAATGGTATTTCCGTTATAGGTGTTTGCATTATTTAATTGCACAATACCGCCGGGTGCATTTTCAAAAAGACCACCCGCACCGCTTAAGACACCGTTTAACGTCGTTGTCGCTGTATTCGTAATAGCGAGCGTACCTCCACTCAAATTGCCTGCGCCATTTAAAGTTAAATTATGATTACCATTAATGGTGGCATTATTGTTAAGAACAAAAGAATTATTAAGAGTGGCTGTTACGCTGGATTGTAAATTACCTCCATTCAATGTAAGTGCCCCACTTCCTAACGCATTCGTAGCTGCGCCAATTTGTAACGTGCCATTCGTTAAGGTAGTCATACCGGAATAGCCACTATTATTTGCACCCGAAATCGCAAGCGTTCCACCCACTGCATTTTCTGTTAAATTACCCGCACCACTTAAGTTACCGCTCAATGTGGTGATGGCGGTATTTGTACTCGTTAACGTCGTGCCATTATTTAATGTACCTAATCCACTTAACGTTACATTATTACTACCGTTAATTCCGATATTTCCATTCACCGTGTAATTATTGGCAAGTGCTGCTGCGACGGTGGATTGTAAATTACCTGCATTTAAGACCAGCGCTCCACTTCCTAACGCATTCATCGCTGCGCCAATTTGTAACGTCCCATTGGTTAATGTTGTTGCGCCAGAGTAACCGCTATTATTTGCGCCTGAAATGGCTAGCGTACCGCCTACGGCATTTTCTGTTAAATTACCCGCACCACTCAAATTACCACTTAATGTTGTTACGCCAGAATTGGTACTAGTTAATGTCATGCCATTATTAAGTGTGCCTAAACCACTTAGTGTTAAATTGTTGCTGCCATTAATGGTGACGTTACCACCCAAAACAAAATTATTGGGGAGTGCAGCATTCATCGTTGATTGTAAGTTACCCCCGTTTAACGCGAGCACGCCACTACCTAATGCATTAGTCGCAGCTGCAATTTGTAAGGTGCCATTAGTTAATATGGTCGTACCAGAATAGCTGCTGTTATTGGCTCCTGACATCACTAACGTTCCGCCAATCGCATTTTCCGTTAAATTACCAGCGCCACTTAAATTGCCGCTTAATGTCGTCACACCGGTATTGGAATTCGTTAAGGTATTACCTGCGATCAGCGTACCCGTACCACTTAACGTCACATTATTACTACCATTGATAATCGCATTTCCACCGACTGTAAAATGATTTGCTAATGTGGTGGCAATGGTAGTCGTTAAATTACCGCCATTTAAAGCGAGGGTTCCACTGCCTAATGCATTCGTTGCTACGCCAATTTGTAAGGTGCCATTGGTTAGCGTTGTTGTGCCTGAATAACTACTGTTATTTGCACCTAAAATCACGAGGGTGCCGCCCACTGCATTTTCGGCTAGATTACCTGCACCGCTTAAATTGCCACTTAATGTGGTGATACCGGTATTGGTACTGGTTAATGTGCCATTCGTTAACGTTCCTAACCCACTTAACGTTAAATTATTGTTGCCATTAATTGCTGTGTTACCACCTAATGTAAAATTATTAGCGAGTGCTGCGGCTGTTGTTGATTGCAAGTTACCGCCATTTAATGCAAGTGTGCCGCTACCTAACGCGTTAGTAGCCACACCAATTTGCAACGTGCCATTGATTAACGTCGTTGTGCCAGAATAACTGCTATTATTAGGACCTAAAATTGCTAACGTGCCGCCCAGTGCATTTTCTGTTAGACTACCTCCACCACTTAAATTTCCACTTAACGTGGTCACGCCGGTGTTTGTACTGGTTAAGGTGCCGTTAGTTAATGTACCTAATCCACTCAATGTTAAATTATTACTACCATTAATGGTTGTGCTACCGCCCAACGTATAGTTGTTGGCAAGCGCTGCCGTGACTGAGGATTGTAAATTACCGCCATTTAATGCCAGTGCTCCACTACCTAACGCATTGGTGGCTGCGCCAATTTGTAATGTGCCACTGCTTAACGTCGTGGCACCAGAATAGCCACTGTTATCAGCACCTGAAATCGCGAGGGTTCCGCCAATTGCATTTTCTGTCAAACTGCCAGCGCCACTTAAATTTCCGCTGAGTGTCGTAATTGCAGTATTCGTACTCGTTAACGTCGTGCCGTTATTTAATGTACCTAATCCACTTAATGTTAAATTATTACTACCGTTAATTCCGATATTTCCATTCACCGTGTAATTATTGGCAAGCGCTGCAGCGACGGTGGATTGTAAATTACCTGCATTTAAGACCAGCGCTCCACTCCCTAAGGCATTTGTAGTTGCTCCAATTTGTAAGGTGCCATTTGATAAAGTAGTTGTACCTGAATAAGCACTGTTATTGATACCCGCAATTGCAAGGGTTCCACTCACAGAATTCTCTGTTAAATTACCCGCACCACTTAAGTTACCGCTCAATGTGGTGATGGCGATATTTGTACTAGTTAAAGTAGTACCATTATTTAATGTACCCAATCCATTTAACGTTAAATTATTATTACCATTGATTCCGATATTTCCATTCACGGTGTAATTATTGGCAAGCGCTGCGGTTACAGTAGATTGCAAGTTACCTGCGTCTAGTATCAAAGCGCCACTTCCTAATGCATTAATTGCTGCGCCAATTTGTAAGGTGCCCGTTGTTAAGGTGGTTGTCCCTGAATAGCCATTGTTATTGACACCCGCAATGACGAGGGTTCCACTTGCGGAATTTTCTGTTAAATTACCCGCACCACTTAAGTTACCGCTCAGGGTGGTGATAGCCGTATTCGTGCTAGTTAACGTCGTGCCGTTATTTAATGTACCCACTCCGCTTAACGTTAAATTATTACTACCATTAATTCCGATATTTCCATTGACCGTGAAATTATTTCCAAGAGCGGCTGCGACGGTTGATTGTAAATTTCCTGCGTTTAATACAAGTGCTCCACTTCCTAACGCATTAGTGGCTGCACCAATTTGTAATGTGCCATTGGTTAAGGTAGTTGTCCCTGAATAACTACTGTTATTTGCGCCTGAAATCGCCAGCGTTCCACCCACTGCATTTTCAGTTAAATTCCCTGCGCCACTTAAATTGCCGCTTAAGGTGGTGACACCCGTATTGGTGCTCGTTAATGTGCCGCTGGTTAACGTACCTAATCCACTCAAGGTTAAATTATTGCTGCCATTAATAATGGTAGTTCCGCCTAATGTGAAATTATTAGCGAGTGCTGCAGTTGTTGTTGATTGTAAGTTGCCGCCATTTAATATGAGAGCGCCTGTACCTAATGCATTCGTTGCCACACCGATTTGCAATGTGCCATTCGTTAACGTCGTGGCACCTGAATAACTACTGTTATTGGCGCCTGAAATAATCAGTGTGCCGCTCGCGGAATTTTCGGTTAAATTACCTGCGCCACTTAAATTGCCACTTAATGTTGTTATACCTGTGTTAGTACTCGTTAATGTGCCGCTGGTTAACGTACCTAATCCACTTAATGTTAAATTATTACTGCCATTAATTGCTGTATTACCGCCTAACGTAAAATTATTAGCGAGTGCTGCGGTCACTGTTGATTGTAAATTACCGCCATTTAATGCGAGTGCTCCGCTACCCAAGGCATTGGTAGCCACACCGATTTGTAATGTCCCACTCGTTAATGTTGTGTTACCTGAATAACTACTATTATTTGCGCCTAAAATCGCGAGAGTGCCACCTACTGCATTTTCTGTTAGATTACCTGCACCGCTTAAATTTCCACTTAACGTGGTCACGCCTGTGTTTGTACTGGTTAATGTCCCGCTAGTTAATGTACCTAATCCACTCAATGTTAAATTATTACTGCCATTAATGGTTGTGCTACCGCCCAACGTATAATTGTTGGCAAGCGCTGCTGTAACTGAGGATTGTAAATTACCGCCATTTAATGCCAGTGCTCCGCTACCTAGCGCATTGGTAGCCACGCCGATTTGTAATGTACCGCTACTTAACGTCGTTGCACCGGAATAACCGCTGTTATCAGCGCCTGAAATCGCGAGGGTTCCGCCAATTGCATTTTCTGTTAAATTACCTGCACCACTTAAATTTCCGCTCAGTGTCGTAATTGCAGTGTTCGTACTAGTTAAGGTAGTACCGTTATTTAATGTACCAAATCCGCTTAACATTAAATTATTACTACCATTAATTCCGATATTTCCATTCACCGTGTAATTATTGGCAAGCGCTGCAGCGACGGTGGATTGTAAATTACCTGCATTTAAGACCAGTGCTCCACTTCCTAACGCATTCGTCGCTGCACCAATTTGTAACGTGCCATTCGTTAAGGTAGTAATACCGGAATAGCTACTATTATTTGCACCCGAAATCGCAAGGGTTCCGCCCACTGCATTTTCGGTTAAATTACCTGCACCACTTAAATTTCCACTCAATGTGGTAATTGCTGTATTCGTACTGGTTAACGTGCCGCTTGTTAAAGCACCTGCACCGCTTAGTGTTAAATTATTATTGCCATTAATGGTTGTACTACCGCCTAAGGTAAAATTATTGCCGAGAGTAGCGGTTACGGTAGATTGCAAATTACCTGAGTTTAAGACTAAGGCTCCGCTACCTAATGCATTCGTTGCACTACCAATTTGTAAGGTACCATTGGTTAAGGTAGTGGTACCTAAGTAACTACTGTTATTTGCACCTGAAATCGTAAGGGTTCCACCCACTGCATTTTCAGTTAAGTTACCTACACCACTTAAATTGCCGCTTAAGGTTGTTATACCTGTGTTGGTACTCGTTAATGTACCGCTGGTTAACGTACCTAAACCGCTTAACGTTAAATTATTACTGCCATTAATGGTTGTACTGCCGCCCAACGTAAAATTATTCGCGAGTGCTGCAGTCACTGTGGATTGCAAATTACCACCATTCAAAACCAGCGCTCCACTCCCTAAGGCATTCGTCGCCACACCAATTTGCAACGTACCACTCGTTAACGTCGTGGCACCTGAATAACTACTATTATTTGCGCCTGAAATGGCGAGGGTTCCGCCGACTGAATTTTCGGTTAAATTACCTGCGCCACTTAAGTTGCCACTTAATGTGGTGATTCCGGTATTGGTGCTGGTTAATGTGCCGCTAGTTAACGTACCTAAACCGCTCAACGTTAAATTATTACTACCGTTTATGGCTGTACTACCACCCAAAGTAAAATTATTAGCAAGTGCTGCAGTTGTTGTTGATTGTAAGTTGCCGCCATTTAATATGAGAGCGCCTGTACCTAATGCATTCGTTGCCACACCGATTTGCAATGTGCCATTCGTTAACGTTGTGGTCCCTAAATAATTACTATTATTTGCACCTGAAATTGCAAGGGTGCCTCCTACTGCATTTTCTGCTAGGTTACCTGCACCGCTTAAATTTCCACTTAACGTGGTCACGCCTGTGTTTGTACTGGTTAATGTCCCGCTAGTTAATGTAC
>CAZTDR010000012.1:0-48467 GCA_964612855.1 uncultured Coxiellaceae bacterium | reverse complement strand
GCAATAGCAGTGACAATCCATCAACTGCAGCACGCACGATTAATTTCAACGTGAATGATGGTAGTGCGAATAGCAATATTATTGCGAGCACCGTCAATGTCACTGCTGTTAACGATGCGTCCGTTTTAAGTGGATCATCCACCATTAGCTACACAGAAAATGCAGCAGGCACTGTAATTAATAGCGCAATCACTGTGGCTGATGTAGACAGCACAGCTTTAACAAGCGCGACTGTTTCCATCGGCACAGGCTTTACAAGTGGTGAAGATAGTTTAATTTTTATAAATAATCCTGCCACGATGGGTAATATCAGTGCTAGCTACAATGCAACAACGGGTGTGCTAACATTAACATCGAGTGATGGTACAGCAACGCCCGAAGAATGGCAGGCCGCATTACGTTCTGTGCAATATAACAATAGCAGTGACAATCCATCTACTGTGTCTCGTATAATTAACTTTGCAATTCAAGATAGCAATATAGTGACAAGTACGGTTCATGTTGCGGCAGTTAATGACGCTCCATCAATAAGTGGCTCCAGTCATATTGTATACTTCGAAGGCGCAACACCAATTTTAGTTAACACACAAATTTCATTATCTGATATTGATACCCCAACACTTGTTAAAGCAGAAATAAAAATAAATAATTTCTTTCCACAAGAAGACGTCTTATCTTTTGTTTCTAATGCACAGACAGGGAATATTGTTTCGACCTTTGATGCACAAACAGGCGTATTAACGTTAACTTCGGCAAATCAAACGGCGACTTTAGCCCAATTCGAAGCAGCGTTGCATTCTATATATTACAGTAATCGTAGTAATAATATGACTGATAGTATGCGCAATATTACGATGATAGTAGATGATGGAGCAGTTAGTAATAATTTAAGTAATCCGATTTATAGCACAATAACGTTAATTAAAATCAATCAACCGTTTTTAGACAGCATAAAAAATGTAACGAATTACATAGAAAAATCTGCTGCAACTCCTATTAATACAAATATTATTTTGACGAATCTTAGCGGTGCTACTCTATCAAGCGCAGAAATTAAAATTGCTAATTATATAAAGGGTGAAGATAGTCTTGTATTCAATTCCAATATAAATACAGGAAATATTACAGGAACATTCAATTCCGCTACAGGAGTGTTAACTCTAATTTCTTCAGGAAATACCGCAACTAACACAGAATTTCAAGCTGCTTTGCAAGCTATCTCATATATGAATTCTAGCAAAGACCCAACAAGTAATTCACGTGATATAGTATTTACTGTAAAAAACACAAGCCAAATTAATAATGCTAGCAATGAGTTTCACAGCAAAATTGATATTATTCCGGTCAACGATGCGCCGATTCTAGTGACTACGCCGGTCGGAGGGGAGGGCATTCCTTATAACAGTGGAATGGGATTATTTACTTTATTGTTTAAAGATACCTCTATTTCTACCATAGAAAAAAATCAGTTTGTTAGATCTATCACATTTAATGTAAATAATGTTCTAGACGGTGTTAATGAACAAATTAATATAGATGGAACAATTGTCTCGCTAGGCCAAAATTCGTCCGGTATGACAATAAATAATGGACTGAAGTACCAAGTTACGATGCTAAATCAAACTGCCAGAATTGTTTTAATTAATGAAAATAAAATTACGACGAATGCGATGAGTGAAGTGATTAATAGTTTATCTTATAGAAATATAAATTCTACGCCAACAGGCGGAGTGAGATCAGTTATTTTGACTCAAATCAGAGACTCCGGCTCTCGTCTTGATGCCAATACTAATACCACCAACCTCGAAATTAGATCGAGCATCGTTATAAATACAATTCCAAAAATGTTCTTATCACAGCCGAACATAAACTCATTGACAAAAGATGCGCTTTCTACGACACAGATTTTTTATGAAACTCAAATTAGTAATCAATCTAATCAATCTTATGCAGACGAAAATAATAAATTAACTGATAACTCTTATACCCAATTAAAAAATCTCTCTGCAACAATGAGCAACCCAGCCAATACCTTGGTTGCGCGAATAACTAACATGTCCATCAATGGATGGGTACATGCACCCACATTTATTGATCTCAAACCTATTGTAAAGGGATTAGTTTATACCTTAGACACCTTCCAAAAGGAAATAGCAGACCCCGTCATATCAATGCCGCAAAAAATATCTTTGTTAAATGTTGCAGAAAAAAGTGGTGAAAAATCACATGAAGCAGTTAACAGCATTGAAATAAATAAAGTGGAAAATAATGTATCTAAAACAAAATTAGATGGCCCTGAATCTAATAATACTAAGAATACGAAGTTTCAGGAAAGAATCAAAAACATATTAAAGGATTTTGGATTTTAAAAAAATCCAGCGTGTTATTTGCCGGTTTTTTCATTTTTAAATCATTTCAATTTTTTGGCATCTAAATTTTTAAATTTCGAATCTTTAGGCGTTATGGATATAATAATACTACTATAGTCCTTCAGATAATTATTTTGAATTTTAACACGCCATCTTACTGCCATCTCAAGGTGTTTTTCAATCACAAAAACTTGAAATAGCCCTGCTATTCCTGCTTTTTTGTTCAATCAAAACACCTTGATCTGACAGTAATCTGTCATGTTAAAATCCAAAATAATTATCTGAAGAACTATATTTGTATTGACGCCTAATACATATCGCTCAATTGGGAGACGTATGGATTCTTTGTAGGCGATGCTGTGAAAAATTTGAACCATGCCCTCCTAATAAATTCATCCCACAAATTAAATCAATCGCTTTCTTTTTTTGCTTTACAAGGCAGCAGCCCATTTATCGCTGGGCCATTGATAACTTCGCCTGTGGGTGTGAAACGAGAGCCATGTGCAGGGCAATCCCAGGTCTTTTCAATCGTATTCCAATGTAAAATAGATTTTAAATGTGGACAAATAGCTGAACATTCAAAAAAATTACCTGTTTTATCGCGATAAACTGCTATTTTTTTCAAGCCTCGGTTAATGACTTTGCCTGTGTCATGCGTCATTTTATTCATAGTTGAAATTTCAGAAAATGACAAATAATTTAAATACGTGGTTGCAGCATTTAAATTATTTTTTAAATAACGACCAATAGTTTTAATAGACTTTCTGGTAGGGTCATAAAGTTTCGTCCAGGGATTTTCTTTTTTTAAAATTAAATCTGAAATCAGCATGCCTGCTAGAGTGCCGTGCGTCAAACCATTTCCCGAAGTACCTGTAGTAATATAAACATTTTCATTATCAAAAGGATTGTGCCCAATAAAAGCCAGATAATCAACAGGTTCAATTATTTGTCCAGACCAACGCAGATCAATAGATAGAAGATGGGGGAAATGTTCTTTTGCCCATCTCTCCAGTTTTTTGAAACATTCATTGTAAGAAGTAGGTGGTTCGGCAACGCGATGATCTTCTCCACCAATAATCACTCGATCTCCACTTTCATTTTTTACCACGCGAATATAATGATACGGGTCGGCCGTATCCCAATATAGTCCTAATTTTATCGAATCTTTAGGAATAGGGCTACTTATTATATATGTTCTATTTGCTTCTTGTTTTGTATGAATCACATAACGATTGTTAATGGGTGTGTTAGTCGCAATGACAATTTGATTCGCTTGGATTATGAAATTTTTATTCGTTACAATGGATAAGCCATTTTTAGTCTTTATATTTTTAGCATGTGTTAATTCAAATAGAGTGCCGCCTTTGTTCTTAATTATTTTTGCTAATTTCGTTAAATATTTTAAAGGATGAAATTGGGCTTGCTGAGGAAATAAAAGACAATAGTGCATTTTAAAGGTCTGAGGTGGCGCTTCAGTTAATAATTCTAATTGAGTAAATCCAGCACGCTGACAAGCGCGCGCTTCTTTTTTTAAGTAATTGATCTTAGACGTATCATTTGTATAAAGATGGCCATCAACCCTTTCGAAGTCACATGCAATTCCTTCGTTGTTTATTACGGCCTCAATATAATTAATCGCTGCCGTATGACTTGCAGCAGTAAATTGAGCAGCTTGTCTACCATGCGCGCGCTCGATATCCATATAACGGTAATCTAAAACATTAGTTAAATGTGCGCTTGTGCGCCCAGTTTCGCCACTGCAAATTCTGCCATCATCAATAACAATAACTCTTTTCCCTTCATTTATTAATTGATAAGCCGTTGTTAAACCGGCTATACCTGCGCCGACAATACAAACATCTGTTGCTATATCTTTATTTAAAGAAGGAAATTGTGGACGATGGATATGCTCAAACCACATAGAAAGAGTATCACCAGAAGTATCTTTTCCAATTTCCATATTTCGCATCCTTATTTTTTAAACAAACTCAGGTTCAAAGATAAAATATATAATTGTTTAAACCCAAATAATCTATGGTGAAGTTTACTTCGCGAATTTTTTATTGAATCCCATTAATAAAATTCATAGTCATATCAATTTTGCTGTTACAAATGCCATAGGGGATTTAACCATAAAAATGGTAGTATCACTCATCACCAGAAGTTTATTATTGAAATAAGTAAAAAAAATGAAATATCACTACATACTTTTTGATTTATTAAAACGTTAAGATAATTTTTCCACATGAATACCTAGAATTGAGGGAGAATTCATATACCAATAAGAACCATATTGATAATCAGTCAAATAGTTAAACAAGGGCAATTGTTCGACCCGGTTACATTGTGTGTAAGATGTATGATGAGACGGTAATTTTGATGAGCAATAATAATTTCCATTGGATTGTCGATACCAATAATATCCATAAGGATGGCTGTCTGTAGCATGCGCAAACATTAATTCGTTACATTGATTTTTTTGGCAAGTTATGGGTGTAACCTGACATAATTTTTGATTGCCATTACCATAATGGCAGGTAATTTTTCGATAAATTAAATCGCCATGGCGAAAATTTTGACGATAGAGCAATCCCATATGGGAAACACTTAATTCAGTACCGATGATATCTTTAATACTTTTCCCCCCTATATTCCATTTTTTAGTGTCTCTTATAATTTCAATGACAGCAGGAGTAGGAATTTGATTAAGAAGGGTTTGATTTGGTTGATAATGGCCATTGGATTGGCGCAAGGCTATTTTTTCTTTAGGGAGATAATGAATCGAAAGGGTTTCGCTATTGAAATGAGGATAATCAAGAACTGTATAAGTTGTTACATATCTATTTACCATCAATGGACCATTTCGCTCAGTTAACACGCGAATAGTGGCCGCAAGATTTTTTTGTTGAAAGAGAAACCAATTTTGCCGAGTAATATTGACAGATATAGTCTCTGCAGATTGAATTAGCGGATAGCGTGATGTCACATCGGTCAGCCATCCGTTATGCTGATTAATTGGGTTCCAGTCACCTTCAATAAAATTGTTGCGATTAAAATAATGTAGGATTTCCCCAGATGGATTTCCTGCTGCACCGTAAGAAATTTTTATTATATTCTGGTCAAACGCAGACAAATTTTTTGAGTACAATAATCCCATTACAACTTGCACAAAGGTTTGGCAATCCAGACCATCTAAGCGATATACAGGATCTTGCTTCACATGCACCGCACCGGGTTGGTAAAGAGAAGAGGTCGGTTGCCAATCTCCTTCTCCTGTTGCACCTATAAAAATATAAGGAATATTGGATAATTGCTGAATGATAAATGCAATGCGTGCATTATTATCTTGATATGGATACGTCTTTAATTGTTTCAGTAAAAAGTGAATTTTGGCGCGTGATTTCTTAACTGTCTGTGTATACTGTGCTGCATCTAAAACAGTGTAATCAGAATTTGTCAGAGGTGTCATGCGACTAGCAATGTAATTATGCGGTGCTTCATAAGCCCAAGTAACAGTTGTTGCAGTGACAACTGACAAAATAAAGAATGTTACTTTATTAATAATATTCATACTTTTTTGCTATCCTAGAATTCCAGAGAATAACCGAAGCGCTTATACAATGATATCTGCATTGCTAAAAATAATGTAGCCTGTTATTGTTTTTGCTTTCGAAACAAATTACCGAGAAAGTTATGCTAAATATTATATGGTTATCAATGATTATCCTCTCAGCCATTACAGCAGTGTACACTGGAAAAATTTCTGCTGTTGTATTTTCCATCACCGAGAGTGCCAAATTTGCTTTTACGCTCGGATTGAGTTTAGCAGGTATTATGACGCTTTGGTTAGGATTGATGAAAATCGCTGAGATGGCTGGTTTAATTAATCTATTTACACGCGCATTGCGACCACTGCTACAAAAGCTTTTTCCTGATGTGCCAAGTGAGCATCCTGCCCTGGGCGCCATGTCCATGAATATTGCCGCTAATTTATTAGGATTAAATAATGCGGCTACACCGTTTGGCTTACGTGCGATGACAGAATTGGAAAAATTAAATCACATACCCGGTGTTGCAACCAATACGATGTGTACATTTCTCGCGTTGCATAGTAGCAATTTGCAATTAATACCTACGACCGCCATTGCATTGTTAGCTGCATCGGGTGCGATTCATCCTACCGATATTGTATTGCCACTTTTACTCAGTTCGTGTTGTGCGATGGTAGTTGCGATTGGGGCTTCTAAATTATTGGAGCGCTTACATTGGTATCGTCAACCGATTATAAGATCATAACAACAGAAAACGAAGGATAATACGATGACTCTTTCCCTCTTTTCAGAATTTATAGGCAATGGTCTAATTTTATTTTTTGTAGTAGGCATTCCGCTCTATGCCTATTCACGTAAAATTCCCGTGTACGATACTTTTATTGAAGGAGCAAAAGAAGGGTTTCCCATTTTGATGAAGCTTATTCCTTATTTGGTCGGTATGTTAGTCGCCATTGGAATGTTACGAGCATCGGGTGCATTTGATTTATTGAGTCATTTAATTTCACCTTTACTTACAAAATTAGGCATCCCCGCAGAGATTGTGCCCATCGCGATCGTGCGACCTTTCTCCAATAGTGCAGCAACGGCAGTCGTCGCAGAATTGATTCACACACAAGGCGGCGATAGTTATTTATCCCATTTAGCAACCATTGTGGCGGGAACCACAGAAACCACTTTTTATATTATTGCCGTGTATTTTGGTGCGGCAAATATTCGTAATACCCGACATGCCGTACCCACGGGTATTATTGTTGATATTGCAGGAATTTTAGCCGCTGTTTGGATTGGGAGTTGGTTGCTACATTAATTGCTCTGCGCTTGCTAAACGCTGCCATAAAAAATAATTTTATACGTTTTTTTACTGATGTTTGGATATTCATGGATGTTTTTGAGGTGTAATGGGTATATCTTTGAAGAGAGGGAGAAAAGCGAATGTCTACATTTGCAGTGGGTAAAAATGCACAAAAGGAAACAATATCGTTTGAACTTGCGATGGCTAATCGACATGGATTGATTGCAGGTGCAACGGGAACAGGAAAAACAGTGACATTGCAAATGCTCGTTGAAAATCTGTCTAAGGCAGGCGTTACAATTTTTGCGGCTGATATTAAAGGAGACTTGTCAGGTCTCGCTATGCCAGCTGACGTACAGCCAAAACTACAGAAGCGTCTCAATGATCTTGATATAAAAAATTACGCCCCACTAGGAAATCCCGTTATTTTTTGGGACTTGTATGGGAAAAATGGCCATCCCTTGAGAGCAACGATAAGCGATTTTGGCCCGTTATTATTAGGCAGATTGTTGCAGCTCAATGACACACAGCAAGGCGTGTTGCAATTAATTTTTAGCATCGCAGAAGATCAAGCCATGCCGCTTATTGATTTAAAAGATTTGCGCAGTATGCTCGATTGGACAGCAGATAATGCAACTTCGTTAAAATCAAGCTATGGTTCTCTCCCAGGCAATACCCTGGGTATTATTCAACGAAAAATCATTACACTAGGTGATACTGGCTGTGATAAATTTTTTGGTGAACCTGCTTTAGATATTAATAATTTATTTACTCAACAGAGTGATGGTAAAGGATTTATTCATCTATTAGATGCAACCAAACTTATTGTAGATCCACAACTCTATACTACTTTTTTGTTGTGGTTGCTTTCTGAATTATTTGAAAAAATGCCAGAAGTAGGGGACAGGGACAAGCCTAAATTGGTATTTTTTTTCGATGAAGCGCATCTGTTATTTAATGCAGCACCTAAGCCGCTGCTGGAAAAAATAGAACAATTAGTGCGGTTGATTCGATCAAAAGGGGTGGGTGTATTTTTTATTACACAAAGTCCGTTGGATATTCCACAAACTGTTTTGGGCCAGTTGAGCAATCGTGTTCAGCATGCTCTACGTGCTTTTACTCCTAAAGATCAAAAATCAGTAAAAACTGCGGCGCAGACTTTTAGAAAAAATCCCAACTTAAATACGGAAGAAACAATCACGACTTTAGGCGTTGGAGAAGCGTTGGTCTCATTTTTGGATCTCTCAGGTACGCCCACGATGGTGGATCAAGTTGCTATTTTGCCACCGGTATCCAGGATTGGGCCTGTCACAGCGAACGAGCGACAAGAAATTATCCAGCATTCTCCTTTTATCAATCAATATGAAAATAAAATAGAGAGAGAATCCGCCTATGAAAAATTAAATAAGAAAAAAGTAGCTGTTGAAAAAAATGAGGCATCGGCTCAACAAGAAAATCCACTTAAAGAAGCCAAGAGACCGCGAGGCCGTCCGCGTGATACTTTGTTACAAACAGTTGTCAAAACAAGCTCAAAAACTTTCGCGACTCAAGTGGGAAGACAAATTGTTAAAGGATTGTTAAATATGTTTGCTAAAAAATAAAGTCTATTATCAAGCCTATTCTCAATCTTCGGTGCAGGGTTAGGGCCTACGCATGAAAATTTTCTTTGGTAGAAATTTAGGGTGATTAGGCGTTTTTTGCCGTAATCCACCAAATAAAAAGCGGTCATTTTCTTATTTGGTGGATTACGACGCAAAAAACGCGTCTAATCCACCCAACATGTTACAAAAATTCTTTCATGCGTAGGCCCTGGGTGCGGGGTAGGTTTTTGATGTATAATCCATGCCTTATTTAGATTTGGTGAATTACGATGCAAATATGCACTTAATCTACTCCAAGAATTCTCTGTAGCGAGAAAAATTTTAGCATTGTTTGGCAGGACAGGGCACGCATGTGCCATGCTTGCGGCATCAAAAAAAGGAAAGTAAACCATGATTTCTCGAGACGAAGCTTTAGTAAAGATTACAGCTCTTAACCAGCAATATGAAAAAAGTCCTGATAAAATAAAAGAATATATCTGGGGTGTATGTGAGATTCAAGAAATGCTTAAAGATCCCTATCTTCCGACATACTACCAATTGCTCGGTGTAGATTTTCAGGTCAGTGAGGCGGAAATTAAACGCGCCTTTAGAAAAATGTCCTTACAGATTCACCCGGATAAAAATCCACATGATTTAGAACGAGCAACGCGGTACTTTTCTCTTGTAAACAATGCATATGAGATCTTAAGTGCGGCCGAGACACGTGCTATCTACGATGCAGCTTGTCATCATACCGAAAAATTACAAAAAAGCGCTGCAACAAAAGAGCATAAAGCAGAATATACTGTAAATGTTTCTTTTACGCATGCCACATCCATACAGAAAACCACTCTAGTTCCAGCCGTGCACCGCAATTTATATGCTCTTTTTGAAGAGGCTCATTTTTTCGATAACAATATGCATGGTTTAATTAGTCTTTGCAAAAAAAACTTAGCTATCGCATTTGCTGTATTTAAAGAAAAAAGAATCAGAGAAAAATTATCTCATTATAATTGGGAAGAAATTGGCTTAAAACATATAGAAATTGCACGAGAATTGTGCCTGCTTGAATTCGATGATAAGCACAATATTCTAAACAGTAATAATTTTCGCATGTTTCAGCAACTAGCAAAGCAACATGCTGAAATATGTCGGATTCTTTTACGTCAACCAGCACTCAATCAGCTCTGGGATAATGAAATATTAATGGATTTTTTAAAAGTGCATGCAAACAGTCCTTACTTTGCTGATATAAAAGAGATTATTGATACGAATTCAATTTTACAAAGTAAGTTGGCTCAGCGTATGAAAGATCAAGATAACTTAACAGAAGAAGAGGCTATAGATTTCGTCACTAAAAATCTGACACAGATAATACAATCTCTTGAAAAATATTTTCCACGTCTTTGGCCGCATAGAAAAAAGATTAGGCAGAAAATAAACCTATGCGATTATCTTAATAGAATAAAAAGCACCCAAGTTATAAATGCTATCAAGCGCGATATCGACTTAGATGATTTAATTCAGCTATCATCTGCTGGACGGATGGCTTGCATAAAATTTGATCCAATTCCTATCGCTAAGTTAATTTTAGAAAATCCTGATACTTTAGCAGTAAATTTTTCTGGTGCGGAAATAGAAAAATTAAAAAATACGTTAGGCGATGATACAGAAAGCATTGATAAACTTATTATGAATAACCCGATGCTGCGGCAAAGATATGATGCGTGGGTGCAATTTTTAAGTTTATTAAAGACACGCGATGCATTGTCAGAACAAAAAATAGAAGCGCTTATTATAGAAGGAAAATTATCTAGCGATGATATTTTTATCTGTTTCTTATCTCTTCAAGATTTTCCCAGTGTCTCCCGTTTCTTTGATAGCGAAAAACTGAGAAAATATGTAAATGAAAATCATTGGATAAGCTTAGCTTCTATGTCTTATGATGTCTGCTTGAAACTATTACGCTCTCCTCTGACAGAAAAAGTTTCTTCAGCTAATTTAAATAATTGGGTAAAATTATATGGTTCCGAAGTTTTCTTTTGCATCGAAGAAAATTCTAAATTGCAACAGATGATGCATGGTTATAGCGTCTTACATCAACCTGGTACTACGCCGCAATCTTCTTTTTCTCTAGTTACCAGCGCAGAAGCAAAAACAAGCCAGGAAAATTTGACCTTTAGTCAAATGCAGCAACTTCGAATAATTTATGCTGATAGAATGCGCTCTTGTGAACCACTTTACACATATCTGGAAGAACAGGTAGCTAACGATCCTGCCAGCCATCTGGTTACTGTACAACAACGTCAGCACTTTATTAAATTAATATTTGGTTTCATCGGGAAGCCAGAAGGTTATAAACAAATAAATGAAGCGATTGACATGTCTCAAATTAATCGTGATCAGGACAAAAATTTAATAAAGTTAAAACAAGAATTAATTACGCAAATAAAAGCCCTATTTTTACAAGAATTGCATTTCATTTCTGAAAGTGCAAAGCCAGAAAATAGGGTCCCTCAACTAAAAAAATCCTTTTATCTTATGCTAGGCGTTTTTTTGTTTAAAAGTCAAAAAATTCTACAAGCTAATTCGTATTTTAGGGCGCTTGATAATTTGACTGAACAATCACCTCAAGTTCAATTTTGTGCCCGAGTTTGTTCTGTTGTTGTCGAAGCCAAGGCATTCGAAGAAAACCCACAAACTGACCCTTTAGCCTTGGAAAGACTTAAAGCTCAATTATCTACAATTCTAGACGATACATCAGCGCAAGATTTCCCAGAGCAAATGGCATCCGTGCGTAGAGAAATAGAAAATTTAGATGAAACAGTGCCAGCCTTGTGTTTACGATTAAGAAATCAATCAAAGAATGAGGAGCTGCAATTTATCGCATTAGAAAAAGCAAAAACGTTTTATGCAGATGCGTTCAGTATGTCTAAATGGATAAGCGGAGCAACACCGGCCTTTCTTGATAGGTCGTTTAAGTTGTTGATTGAATTGTTAAATATAGCACAGGATAGTGCGCTCAATCAGGTTAAAGCGTATATGATGGATATCTATTGGATACAGGGCGAATTTAAAAAAGCCTATGAATTGGGTACGGCAATTTTACCGTTGGATAAATTAACAAACGAAGTAAAAGTGGATGCCATAGACAATGCGATGGTTAGCAAAGTAGCCAATCGTCTAGGTTTTTGTTTATTACAACCTGAGCTGCAAGAGCAATATCAAAAAGATAAAACGACAGCAGAAAATTATTTTAAGTATGTTGCTCGCACGGCCGCCCCTGAATCTGCTGAGAATGCATTCGCAGCGATTGGAGAAGCCGCTTGTTTGGCAAAAGAAGGAAAGTTAACTCAAGATAAAGCGACCCAATTATTTAATGATACTCAAAATAAAGCAAACAAGCATGGAAGAAAAGATTTATCTTATTTGTCTTATCGCATAGTCGCTTGCTCACAAGTGATTAATCTGTTGCAAGCGCAAGGTAAAGATATCGCAAGTGAAGTTCGGAGCTTAACATGTTTGATACCAAAATTTTTTCCTTATTATGCACTGCCTATACCGGGCGCTTTACTCAATGAAGCCGTTTTAACTGTATTTAAACAGTATGCTCAACAAGGTGTTCAAAAGAACAGTCTGTATACGCCGTCAACAAGTAGTAGAGCGATGCTGCCGGTCGCAACCAATCCGATTAAAGAAATGGCTCCTGCATATAAGTAGTCGCTTGGCGCGAAATAAGGGTTAATCTTCCCTATTTTTTAATGTTCGTGAAAAAAATAGGGAATTAATCCTTTTTTACGCTGCTTGATGTCTTTATATTCCCTTACGGTGCGACGGATCTATTTCTTTTTCTTCCGTTTTTATCGGGCATGTTAAAGTTTTCATAAAAACCGTATCTTTTATTTATTTTATAAATCGCGAAATTTTCATCCATTTTGAGACTTGCTTCTAATGCTGTGTCGGGGAAGCTCTGCGATATAACAATATTATGTATGGGTATCCCATGCTCTATTAATGCTAACGCTAATTTAGGCCGGTTCCTGTCGATAGCTAAGTAAAGTAAGCTCACTGTGTTCTCAGGCTAATTGCGCATTATTCGAAAAGGGAAATAGGTTGTTTTCCAAGTTTCCATACTCTGCGCAATAATGTGATCTAGATCTTTTAATAAGTTTACCTCAGACACTTTTTCATCTTGAATAGCTTGAGCAAAGCTATCAAGAGAAGGAAGAAGGGTTTGATGAGATTCATGCTATGCATCAGGTTTCGTGTGTGTGTTTGTATTTTAGCACATGCTACCTCGTATTCAATAAAAAAATTTAACCGATACCTATTAAAGAGCTCCATTTCGTGCGAGACCCGAATATTCCTAAACTAAAGACATTTTCTTCTTTTTATCGTCGGAGCTACCTTTGTAGGATTTGTGAAAACTGAGTTCGCAATTAGACTGTCTTTCCTCTATATACTGATCATAAGCTGCAATTAATCGCTCATCCGTCCATATAGCGAAATTCACACCCATTTTATGTAGATTAGACTTAATATCATAAATCAATGCGCGCAATGTGTTTGCGTACTGTGTTTTTTCACCCGATGATTTTTGCAAAAAGCACAAACACCCGCTCGATGAAAAAAAAGAACTAAATTCTAATAGTAAAAATCCCAGTATAATATCAACACTCTTTTTGATATTCTTCCTGTTAATGAAATCTGAAAAAAGGCCGACTATATTTGCGAGTAGAGTCGCTGTATACAGATTTTGCTTGGGATCTGAAAAATAGTATTGGATTTTTTCAATAACTTGATCAAGAACATCATTCCTCATTAAATCAAATTTTGTGATGAAAGATGTTTTTTCTTCCGATTTTATCAAATGGATTTTTTTAAATTGATCACGTTGAATATCAATAATGGCAGGTAAATCCATTAAAAATTCTGTTAAAACAGCTTTGATTTGCTCATTCTGAAAAAAACTCGTTGCATAGCGAAAAACAGTTTTTTCAAATAGAATCAATTTCTCACGTGCAAGAAGGTCTTCTGTATCTAAAATAAAGCGGATTTCTTGATAAGCTTTCGTGTGAGTGTTTTTTAATAACAACATCACTTTTTTGAAATAATCGTTTAAATTAAACAATTCTGGGTAACCCTTTTCTTTTGGCAGGTTATCGGCATTCTCGTGAAATATATTTGAGACAATAAACTTAACTCGCCCCTCCCATGTTCCCATTGCATTATTCCATGTAAGAGTTGGGGCGTCGTCGCATTTAAAACCGAGTAAATGTAATTGCTGTTTTATTTTAAGAATACGATTAATTTTCTTTTCGAAGATCGCTTCATATGGCATTTGTTCGGAGCAAATACACATAGTGATATGATGGTCAGATTGTTCACTATTCCATTTAAACTCACGTACGTGAGTAAGGGGTATATATAAACGGAAAAACCGAGCAATATTATTTTTTGTCGTCATAGAAATAGCTGGAGCATGATGTGCCTGCATCGTGTTTTCTCCCTCTTTAACATAAACAACAGTGCTTTGGATGTTTAAAAAATCAGCTCTCATATAAAATAAGAGCATAAAAATAAATCTCGTATAAAAGAGGACAGCAGATTTCATTACACTTAATAAGTTAGTTAAATATAGGGAAGCGCTAGCTACAACGTATTATACTATAACTATGAGGAACGAGACGGTTTTTTTTGTACCATTATTCTAAATAAAGCAAAATAATTTAATGAGAAAGAAGAAAAAAAGTAGCGGGAACTAAAAATTGATAAATGAAATATTGGATGCTATTTAATTTAAAAAATTCAGGAATATTCATCTTCGGATTAAAAAAAGTGATGGCGATTTGAGTATAGGAAGCAGCTGTGAGCAATGCAATTATAAAAATCAGCAGTTGAATTTTATGAATATGAGAAATATTTATAGTAAAATTACTGAACCAATCATAACAAGTTTCACAACTAAGCGATGTAGCATGCCCAATAACGCTGCATTGGGAATCCATATAATAATGCTAATAATAAAGGCTAACTCATTATTTATGAATTGATACATCCCATGCGCGGCAGCAGCATACGTTGTTAAACTGACAGCTGATCCTAATACAAAGCCTGCCCATTTCAGACAGGTTTTAAAACATTATCTTGCGGCGATCTTGCCATTTAATTTCAATAAAAAATGCTCGAAATAGCGAGCTATTCCTCCGCTTTTTCATTGAAATTGAATGGCAATATCTTGCAATCTGATATTTTAAAACTCTTGATCTCAAGTGCGGCGAGTATATACTTGCCGCAAGAAAGGTTGGTAAACTTCGCATCTTGAGATGTGATGAGTGCAGACTGACCAACTCCGCTTTTTTTGAACAAAAAAGTCACTTATAGTTGATTTTAATGATGAGAATTAAAAATGGGTACTGACAGAAAGCGCAAGTTTGAAAACAACGAAGAAACAAATGAAAGTCATGACGAGAGCGATCATGAATCACCTATAAGGGATAACGCATCAGAAGAAGAAAATGAGGGTGATCAAGATTCATCTTCTTCTCATTCATCAGCGGATGAGGAGAATCATAGTAATAGTCATTCCGAAAGTGACCGTGAAAAAAATGAAAGCGGCGACGAGGGCGACGATGAAACTTCTGAAAGAGAGGAAGAATCAGATGAAGAAAATGATGATTATCAAGATAAGCCTTATTATCATTCGTCCGTAGATCATGATCTTTACTGGGAAGCAGAACAAGAGAGAGCGGCACAATGGGAGAATGACGATCCAGAGTATGATACAGATAATCCAAACCCTGATGATTATGAGGGGCCTGAATATAGCACGCGTGAAATTTTGACGGCGTTACGTGACTCAGACCCTGAAGAAGAAATTGATATAGATCATATTATGCGATACGCAGCAGATCCGTCAGAACTCAGAAATGAATTGATAAGAGATTTTCGAAATGGAGATGAAAGGAATCTTGCTGTTATCGAACATATTATAGATCAGGATGAAAAATGTTCAGATGATGATTTTTTAGAGGAACAATTAGAAGAAGCTATTGAAAATGGAGACGAAGAGAAAGCGGAATTTTATAGCGAATATCTTAATAGAGAGGGAGCCGGAGTAAAAGAAGCGATCGAAAATAACTCTTCAGTCATGCTAAAAAAACTGAATGCTGTTATAGACAGAGACGCTATTTCATATGCCATTGAATTAGATAAAAAAGAAGCACTGAGTTACTATTTGGAAGAAGATTTCGAAACCACCAGCCAGTTTATTCTTAAAGCGATAGTGAGTGAACTAAACAAAGAACTATTAACTTTTTTGATTGAAATGGGGGGATTAGATAAGGCCTATGAATTAATAAAATATTTATATGATCATAAAAGTATGCCATTAGTTCATGTTTTTTTCGATATTTTTCTTCTTGAAGATTTGCTGCAAGAAATAAATGAACAAGATGACGAAGAACAACTCATTTACAACGATGTTTTAAAATGGTTAAAATTCTATTTACCTGAATCTGATAAATCTTATGCTGATGTTCATCAGCTTGTATTGTCGATCCCTGCCAAGTTAGAAATTACGAAAAAATTATTATTTTATCCAAATGAATCTTTTAACGGTGCACCAATTTTGTCAGAACTTCGCGAAACGCTTGATAAAGATTTAGAAGGCGAAGAAAAAAGAGCCGCACTCAATTTGGTAGGCATGCCTGCTTGTACAGTGAAATATTTTTTGGGGCATTCTCCTTATCATCAACCTTCAGAAGAAAAAGCTGAAAGGTATTCGCGCAGCTCTAACCATCCTTTGCCGATCGCCATTCACCAAAAGGATGCACGCGCTCCCCTATCAGATATACATACAGAACGTAAAATCAATACAGGGAAAGGAAATGCTGCGCATTTGGGTTTGTTTGCTAATCAGCTTCAAGGTATTAATCAATATAAAAAAGTCACTCTGCCTAACGAAATCGTAGAAAGAAAAAGCGATATTAGCAATGGCAGTTTATATGATCAGTTACTGCACTATAGACTTGAAACATGTAAATTTATTGTAGAAAATGCTAAAACAACTCCAACTGCGCCCATTCGTATTGGTTTTTATAACGATTATCCTTGCGTCATGGTTTTTATAAATACACCTAAAACCGCTCCGAAAAGAGTTTCGGAAGCAGCACTTAAGGATTTTGTGCGCCTAATGATGAGTTATTTTATTCCATTAGTAAATTACGTTGCACAAGTTTCTGGATTAGGTCATATCGAACTTACACGACGGCCAGGGTTTGGGTTCCTAACGCCAACCCTAGCTAATTGTGGTCAGAGCTTTCGTATTAATGTAGGCATTATTCCAACCGCTTATGCAAAAATATTAAGTGATTGTTTGTTACGATTAAACAAAGTCTTATTGCAGTTAGAGAATATAGATACACTTGATACAAGTTTACCTTCTCCCAATTTTCTAACCACAAAAGAATATAAAGCTTATTTAGAAAGCGCGAAAGAAAAGCGCTCCCTTCCCAATCCCAAAAATATTTTGGATATGTTGTGGTGCAAGGTGGATAAGGCAAACCAAACAACAGTCACTAATTTAATGCGTCGTCGTGCAGTGCGCTTTGCATTTAGCGCACAAATATATGCGGATTTATCGCAGAGTAAAGGAAATGCAAAAACCGATGCAAGGCTATTTTTAGATGCGCTGAAAGCAAGTTTACAGAAAGGGAAAATAAACAAAGAAACACTTCAATTTGAACCTCATCGCGATAGTTGTTTTTTACCACTTAAGGTTGCCGCTGTAAAAATAGAAGATGCTAAATTTTTTAATATATGTGCATTGATCATGCAGAAATTTCAAAAAGCATTAAGCGCTTCTAAGCCTCCACAGTTATTAAAAAAACGTGAAAAAGAATGCCTAGCAGCTCTTGATACCTGTATTAAGAATAAGACGTTGGATCAGTTTTATTTTAATTTAGAAATGCTAAACGAACTTATTTATACCCATACTTTAGCGACAACACCTTCCGTAAAATTAGACGAATACGGTAGCGATTCTGAAGTAGAAGTAGAATCGGAAGAAAAAATTAACATCTATGGAGAAAAAATTATTTTCCCGAATGGGATGAAAGCAATTTTAAAAGCTGTAGATGCTGGAGCAAAGCACCTGTTTCATCATTACCCAAAGCTATCTAATAAATCTCAAAAATATCCTATTAGTCTTTATAAAATGTATTATGAAGCTGAAAAGGCGCTCAAGTTGTTAAAATTATTTAAGATTTCTAAAAAATGTGATTCGGAACTTGTTCTTTATGATATAAACGCTTGTGTCACTGATGGAAAGAATTCTCAAATTTTAACTCCATCAGAAATGGCTAATGTAAAAGTATTTATTGCAGATAGCACAAGCGCAACCCTCGATAAATATCGGCACTGGCTAACGATATTTAAACAACAATCAAAAATGGATATTTTATTTTTTGTTTCTAGCGGGCTCAAGATGGAGCAATTGGGTGCAGATAAAAATCATTACGGTACAATACGTGTTTTTACCAAAGATAAGGCATTATTAAAAAAAATAGTGCATCAAATTAAACAGGGAAGTAAGGAAGGTGTTAAAGCAAATATTGCTCACCATTATCGTCACATGATGAAAAGATTAGACGCAGTACCTAGTAATGCCACGATTTTACAAGACGCAAATGAAACCCAAAAAACCGTGCAGTCTGCGCGCTCTTCTTCTAGCTTAACTTCACAAGAGTATAAACAAAAAGTCAGTTTATTTAGTAGAAATGAGCCGAGTACAGTGAAATCTACATCAAAATTATCATCGTTAGGATTAGGGAAAAAATAAGGGACAGTAAGCCCCCTGTTATGGTGTACAACAAAGAGGCGTCTGTCGAAATTAAGCTGAAAAAATAAAGGTTTTCTGGAGTTTGTTTCTTAACCTCGAAAAAAGTATCATTACTATAGTCCAGCAATTTCTTGATAAAAATTGAAAGATTTGTATGATGAATGTAATAAAATTATGGTCCTTACTGTAAGCATAAGATGACGATTTGATATAGAGTAATCGCTATTTCAATCGCGGTTACTATATACCGAGCTCTGCTGCATTAAGTGCTCATATAGTCCTTCAGATAATTATTTTGAATTTTAACACGCCATCTTACCGCCATCTCAAGGTGTTTTTCAATCACAAAAACTTGAAATAGCCCTGCTATTCCTGCGTTTTTGTTCAATCAAAACACCTTGATCTGACAGTAATCTGTCATGTTAAAATCCAAAATAATTATCTGAAGAACTATAGCGTGAATTTTAAGTTCAATTGGTCTAATTTTTTAGAAATTCTAAAAACTCGAATTTCCGATCAAAAAGACACCGCTATTTTTTAAACTTTTTCCCTATTTTCCTATACCTGCGTGAGCCGGTTCTCTAGATGTTAAAATTAATCATCATAAAAAAAATGGCTATACCCATTACACCTCAAGATGCGAAGTTTAACAATTTAGATTGCAAGAAATTGGAGTGATTTAAAAGTGAAAAACCAGAGCAATACTTGCAGTATTGCGAGGATTTTTCAGTTTTAAATCGCTTCAAGTTCGCCGCAAGATAGGTTGTTAAACTTCGCATCTTGAGGTGTAATGGGTATATATCGTTTTGTTGGCCGCTTTCCAACTACAAACGTAATTTTTGAAGGACTATAATCGGGATTGTACTAAGACTTATAGTGTTATTAATACGTTTAAATGATAACCAAATTGTAGATAACTATAGTTTTCTGATAATTATTGTGATGAATAAATCGAATTCATTTAACAAAAGCATTTATTCAACGAAGCCAAGGAATTCTACAAATGGATAAATTATTTATCTCACTTATATTACTATCAGGTAGTTTCTTTCTTACCGCTCATTCAAGCACTGTGATCAAACAAGGCACTCACTTTCCAATCAAGCCTGGTGAAGTCGGGCCTGTGGCACCAGGCAATCCGCAATATCCTTTTCTTTGTGCAACAATTCCTGCTGGTTTAGGAAATCCTATTATTGACAACCAATCTGAACGCGGCACTCCTGTAAATGATTCGGGTGGCAAAATCATAGGTTACAGTGAATTTTGTGGATCGCCGATGAATGTTAGCTATTTTTACAAACCAGTTAAGCAAGATGCTTATTTGCCGTTACCAAAAAACGAAGCAGGAAAATATTATTATCCCAGTAATTTAGATCTCACAACGTTAGGCGATAAATATATTGTTCGTGTTGAGCGCGGAACAGTAAATCGTTTTATCTATATGATCGCTGTGTTGCAAGATCCTGTTGCAAATAAAACACCACAAGAGTCTGGTTATAAGAGCCGTGCCATTTTTAATTTTCAAGGTGGAACAGGCGTTGGCTATAGCCAGGCAAGTAACTCAGCAGCAAGAATTATTCAAGATCCCCATCGACTTGTCCAAGACCTTGATCCTATTACATTAGGTTATGCTGTTTTATTCACGAGTGGAAACGCGACCTCGACTCAATATAATTTAAAGTTAGCGCTTGAAACCGCAAAAATGGTAAAACAACAATTAATCGCTGAGTTTGGACCGCTTAATTATACACTTGCATTTGGTGGTTCTGGAGGTGCCGTTCAACAATATGTTTTTGCGCAATTGGACCCTCATTTAATTGATGGCATTTTAGCGCTTGCTTCTTATGGTGATTTTATCACTCAAACAATTTATGCGTCTGACTGTGCGTTATTAGAATTTTATTTTGATAATCTTGCAATCGATAAGCCAACGCCTTGGGCGAAACGTCAATTGGTAGAAGGTTTTGCAGCAAGCACGCAAATGCCTGCTGGAAAATTAAGCCAATTAAATCCTAAAACAGTATCAATACGTTCGCCCGACGGCAAATTCGGTTCGGATACATGCATGAATGGTTGGGGCGGAGCTGTTCCCAATGTCATGAATCCACGTTATCCCACTGTTGAAGGTATCAATGTCATCAAAATAACCAAGCCGATAGACTGGTCTGAGTGGGGAAGTGAAAGTAATCAGTGGCAATTTGGTACATATCCAACTACTTCAGCAAATATTACGCCTAATACCCTCGATAATACCGGTATACAGTATGGATTAAGCGCATTAAAAAATAATGAAATTGATAAAGAAACTTTTTTTGATCTCAATAAAAAAGTAGGCGGATGGAAGTCTCCCGAACAATTCCAACCTGAAGATGGCTTTCCGATGAGTGGACCTGATAAAACATATGATGGCTGGAGTTCGAAAAATGCAACGGCTGCACCTGCAGCGATAGAAGGAAAAGTGGCCGCACGAAAAGAAGGCGATGCAAATGCCATTGATGCTGCCGATAAAAGCGGTACTGTGCTGCAAGGAGATTTGGAAGTACCTATCTTAGATGTAAAAAGTGATCAAGAAGATGAAGGAAATATGCATAGTCTGATTCATTCTTTTGTTACTCGCGCACGGCTTCAACAGCATGGCAAAGCAGGAAATCAAGTCATCTGGATAGCGCGTTTAAAAAATAAATTATCTGCAGAAAATTCTGCTTTACAAGCTATGAATCTAATGGCAGAAAGCCAGATAAAAAATTTGAATCTTCAGCCAAATAGTATATCACCCACTAAGCTTGCCAATTTTGCTTTGATGATGATGCAAGATTGGGTGGAAAGAAATAAGCGACATCCTGAAAGAACTGTAGCAGAAAATAAACCTAAGTATTTAAAAGATGGTTGTTACTATAAAGGTGGTTTGTTACCGCGGTTTGGTGATGATGTATGGGATGGAGTAATTGATCCTGCTCAATCTAAAGGTTTTTGTACGAAGCGTTTTTCAATTCATCCTACGCCTCGTATGATGGCCGGAAGAAATATATTAGGCCAAACTTTTAGGTGTAATTTACTAACTATTGAGAAATTTATTGAACACGGTGGTTATGGAAAAATTGTGATGTCAGCTGCCGATGTTGTTCAATTAAAAAATATCTTTCCTTTGGGTGTTTGTTCGGATGTTCCGCTGAAAAAATAAGATATGTTTGGGAACAAAGCGTTTAGGTACTAGAAACATGTAAGGGCGAACAACTAATAGGAGGGATTATTTCAAACTGATGAAATTCAGAAATGCTCTTTCCCAGCTTCGACATTTATTAACGCCAAAAGAGTGCTTTAGCCTCTTTACAAAAAGGGGCGGGCACATTAAAGAGAAATACGGCGAATTTTTTTGATTGCTGCGAAGATGGATATTGAGATTAAATTTCTGACCTGCTAATCCTAGGTGGGATGAAAATTTATTTTTACACACAACCAGTGGACATGCGTAAGTCTATTGATACATTATGTATGCTGGTGTCAAAAATTCTGAAGAAGAGCCCTACTTATGCAAGCCTGTTTTTATTCCGCAGCAAGAGCGATAATGACCCATTGTTTACTGATATACTCGCCGCACTTGAGATCCCGGGTTTAAAGCATCATCTTGCGGCGATCTTGCCATTCAATTTCAATAAAAAATGCTCGAAATAGCGCGCTATTCCTTCGCTTTTACATTGAAATTGAATGACAATATCTTGCAATCTGATATTTTTTAAAACCCACGATCTCAAGTGCGGCGAGTATATCAATCCAAATCACACTACTATGCTAAGAGTTAACGAGTGACCCACCTCCAGATCCAAAGGCATACTCAGACTCTCTTCTGCAGCACGGAAAAACCCGGGACTGTTATTTGTGCTTGCCAGTGGCTGCTTTAAATTTAATAAAGCGACTATTTCAGCATCTTCTTTAGCATAATCAAGTGCGCTGTGACCAGCATCTTTGGTATGGAGATCCATTTTACCTTGTCTTACTTTTTCCATACATAACTTAATAATGTCTGTATCTCGTGCTAAAACAGCCCAATAAAGCAGGTTACGCCCGTCGTCTTTTGTGATCAAAGAATATGCCATCTTACCAAGAGGAATTATGCCCGCAATTGCCGCCCGAATAGCAGCGGGATCGCTTTTATTATTAAGATTCTTATAGGCTGTCACTGGAGCATGCTGAGGAAATAAAGACATGAGATCATTGTTATTCGTACAATATGCGATACTGTAAGGTGTCTCTTCTTCATTATTTAGAAGACTAGCATCAGCCTGTCTTTCTAACAAATAACGTACTACACTAACCTGTTCCATCATTGCAGCGATGTGAAGGGCAGTATTATTATTGGCATCTCGTTCATTTATATTCATCGTGGAATTATTTTCACGCATTTTCTTGATTGACGCCACATCGCCTTTTTCTGCGAGATCATGCAACGTTTCACTTATTGACTTTTCCTCAACTTGGTTAGGTTTTGTTTTATATTTTTCAAAAAGATAGCGTATACCAGGGTGAGTTTCGTTTTCTCTACAAGCAAGAGAACCTGCAGGAATTTGTTTCGTGGCAGCTGGCCAATCTTTCATAGTTTTGATATCAGTTTTTGCACCAGCGATAAGGAGTTCCTTTATAAGAATCAGCTTCTTATTTAAAACAGCATAGTGTAGCGCAGTTATTCCTGAAGGACTTGTTGCATTAATATCAGTCTCATCTTTTGCATCAATGTCAGGGCTACTCTTGAGAAACAAGTGAATAATTGCTTGTGTCTCACTAGAGCGTCTTACACAAGCATCCCATGCAAGACGCATCAGCGGCGTAGCTTTATATTTATCAAGTGCTTTTTTATCACCTTTCATTGCCAAATATTTTCCTACCAATTGCTCGTCGCAAATAATCATCGCAAGATGCAACAGTGACGACCGACAATTATTTGTCTTCAGGGTTTGAATCAGTCTTGGAGTAAGATAAGGAGTGAGGGTTGCGAGGGACGTTTTTATTTGAGTGTCTGAGCTCAGATATGTTAATTTTTTAATATCTTCGGCTGCTTGGTGTGCTTTTTCAAAAAGAGCAGTGAGTTCAGGCTTGTTTATTTCAGCTGCTATATCATAGGCTGATTCACCTTGATTATTTACCGCAAATGCATTCGTATCCTGCTTAAATAACCATTGAGCAGCTTCCGTTTGCTCCATCATAATCGCTACATGCAAGGCGGTATTGCCCTCGTTATCTTTTGCATGAATGACAGATGGCTCTGCTACAAATAGGCGCTGCATTTCTTCCACGTCGCCTTTTTCTACCAGGCTAAACAGAGTTTTACTCGTTGATTTTTCCTCAATTTGAGCGGGTTTTGTTTTATATTTACTAAAGAGATAACGTATACCGGGGTGGGGCTCATTTTCTCTGCAGGCAAAAGAACCTGCAGGAATTTCTTTAGTGTCAACCGGCCAATCTTGCGTGGTTTTGATATCGGTTTTTGCACCTGCGATAAGAAGTTCCTTTATTAGAGTTAGCTTTTTGTAAAAAACAGCATAGTGTAGTGCAGTCATTTCTGCAGCACTTGTTGCATCAATATCGATCTCATCTTTTGCATCAATGCCAGGGCTACGCTTGAGAAACAATTGAATAATTGCTTGTGTCTCACTAGAGCGTCTTACACAATCATCCCATGCAAGACGCATCAGTGGGGTATGTTTAAAGTTATCAAGTGCTTTTTTATCACCTTTCATTGCCAAATATTTTCCTACCAATTGCTCGTCGCAAATAATCATCGCAAGATGCAACAGTGACGACCGACAATTATTTGTCTTCAGGGTTTGAATCAGTCTTGGAGTAAGATAAGGAGTGAGGGTTGCGAGGGACGTTTTTATTTGAGTGTCTGAGCTCAGATATGTTAATTTTTTAATATCTTCGGCTGCTTGGTGTGCTTTTTCAAAAAGAGCAGTGAGTTCAGGCTTGTTTATTTCAGCTGCTATATCATAGGCTGATTCACCTTGATTATTTACCGCAAATGCATTCGTATCCTGCTTAAATAACCATTGAGCAGCTTCCGTTTGCTCCATCATAATCGCTACATGCAAGGCGGTATTGCCCTCGTTATCTTTTGCATGAATGACAGATGGCTCTGCTACAAATAGGCGCTGCATTTCTTCCACGTCGCCTTTTTCTACCAGGCTAAACAGAGTTTCACTCGTTGATTTTTCCTCAATTTGAGCGAGTTTTGTTTTATATTTACTAAAGAGATAACGTATACCGGGGTGGGGCTCACTTTCTCTGCAGGCAAGAGAGCTTGTAGGAATTTTTTTAGTGTCAGCTGGCCAATCTTGCGTGGTTTTGATATCGGTTTTTGCACCCGCGATAAGAAGTTCCTTTATTAGAGTTAGCTTTTTGTTAAAAACAGCATGATGTAGCGCAGTCATTCCCGCATTATCTGCAGCATCAATAGAGATCTCATTTTTTGCATCAATGCCAGGGCTACTCTTGAGAAACAAGTGAATGATAGCTGTCTCACTAGAGGGTCTTACATGAGCATTCCATGCAAGACGCATCAGTGGGGTATATTTAAAGTTATCAAGTGCTTTTTTATCAGCTTCCATTGACAAATATTTTTCTACTCTTTGTTCGTCGCAAATAATCATCGCAAGATGCAGCAGTGACGACTTGCATTCAGTTGTCCTCAGAGTTTGAACCATTTTGGAAGTAAGATAAGGAGCGAGTGCGGCGAGAGACGTTTTTATTTGTTCATTCGGACTACTCATTGTTAGCTTTTTAACATTTTCAACGGCTTGATTTACATTTCCAAAAAGAGCGGTAAGTTCAGGTTTGCCTATCGCAACTGCTAAATCATATGCTGATTCATGCATATTATTTACAGCAAATGCATTCGTATTCTGCTCAAATAACCATTTAGCAGCCTCTGCTTGTTCCATCATGATCGCTAGATGCAAGCCTGTATTGCCTTCTTTATCTTTTGTATGCATGGTGGAGGGGTCTGCTTGCACCATTTGCTTGATCGCTTCCACCTCGCCTTTTTCTGCGAGGCTATGCAGCGTTTCAGCTGATGATTTTTCTTCTGCTTCTACCTTCATTGCGAAAAGGCGGCGAATACCAGGATGGGAAGAAGTCGCTGCAGCTTGTGCTGCTGTCACGGGCGCTGCGTTTTGAAGTTCTTGAGCAATATCTATCTTAGTATGCGGAAAACTCAGCAAGATCCGTACTACCGGTAGGTTGTTTGCAATAACGGCAAAATGCAGCGCGGTAGTCTTGTTGTTAGAGCTACGATTCACTTCATCGCCAGACCCAAGCAGCAAGCTAACTATCTCTTGAATCGCCTTAGGGTCTTCACGAGGATACCGTTGAGCAAGATACATAAGTGGGGTGGACCCGAATGCTTCACACAAAATATTTTTATCCATGCCTGCTGCAAGACACCTTTCGACGAGTGCTTTATGTCCAGCCATTGCCGCTATGTGTAATAGAGAGAGGCCGTGAAGCGTCGTCGTCAATCGATGAATCATAGAATCGGTAAGATGAGGTTGCAATGCTTCAAGACATGCCATTATTTTATCTCTAGGATCGGCACACGACAGTTTTCTAAATTGTTGTTGCGCCACATGGGCGTTAAGTAACCGAATGCAGTCCTGATTTCCTGATTTTTCTGCTAATTTCTTTTCGATTTCTACCTCAATTGAGAAATCATAGTGTTTCAGCAATAACTCAACTGCGGCAAGATAGCTGTTTCTTATCGCGTAGAAGAGCGGTGTATGTCCACCATGGTCTTTAGCAGAGACAGCGGAAAGACGATGGACAATGACGTCTAGCACGTCAGTGTCGTATTTATAAGCTACCATGTGATGCAATAGCGTAATTCCGCTATCAACCTGGATCCCCACATTTGCCCCTGCTGCTAATAAAAGGCTTGCAACCGCTTTATCTTTTGCATAAAAAAGCGGCGTACATCCTTCCTTATCCCGTATATCAATATTGTCCTTCCTCAAACACCAACGAATATCAGTCTCATTAGCGGTAAGTACGGCGACATGTAAGGGACTATGACCCGATGAAGTTTTTAAACCGTGAATATTAGCATCATGATCCCGCAAGGCCTTTAGGTAGGATTGGCCTAATGTCTGAATGGTTTCGATCGTAAGCTCGCTAAACTTCGTTTGCGCCAATTTTTGTAAAGTGGGTATAGATAATAGATTTTCCAGTTCGGAACGATTCGCTTTAGAAGCTGCGATAGTAAATGCTGTCATGCTTCGTTGAATTTTATCATCGTAATCTATGGAGACGGCAGCATTCGCATCCATACCGCGATCTAATACGCACCAGGACACGAGCTCCTTTTGACCGTGTGCCACAGCAACATGCAGAGGAGTCAATCCCCCTTCTGCTTTAAGATCGCTAATATTTTCGAGAGCGCATTGCTGCATTTGCACAACAAGATCGATAGCATTCTCAGCAGGGGGAGTGAGTGTTTTAAACGTTTCTTTCAAACGCACGACATTTTTCCATTTCGCAATTTTTTCTTCTATCATCCTTGTGATTTCAGTCTGCACATCAACAGCATTAATTTTTTGTTCTGCCGTATTCAATGCAGATATACCTAAGATACCGAGAGGCTCCCGCCCGATGTTGCTAATATGTATGGGTTTTTTTCCATCTAAGCGATAGACGGCATGAGACTCTATATAGGCAATAATGATAAGTTGTTGCATGAACGACTTTACTATTTTTTGCTGCTCAGTTGTCAATAGATGCCGGGAAGAAGCAAGTTCTTTATCTAATTCCGGAGCAGGGCACTTCAGAAAACCCTCAATAATATAGGTGGAAAGCTGGATTTTAGCAGTTTTACAGTTTTGTAAAAGTGCAATTCTCACATAGCCTTTTTCACCTTCAGATAATTGCTCACGAAATAGCGTTATTGCGTCAGAAAAAGCTATGCCTTTGTGAAGATAATGGAGCACGTCTGAATTTGATGTAGAACGACCAATAGAATAAGGATCGCTCAATAAGTCGTGAATTTCACGCACAGAGGAGCGATATTCCTCTGGGATTATTTTATTATCTTCTTCAGAAGCAAGGGTTTGTTCCAGTAAATTAATTACCGTTTTGTCTCCATATCTTATAGCAGCTGTCTCGAATGAATCGAGTGTTACTTCTACCGAATTTTCGAGGACGCTACGCTGTGCAGCATTTGTTATTTTTGATATTCTTGCTGAGATCATATAATTACCTTAGTGTTTTGAAACGCTATTGCGAAAATATTCTTATCTTAAAAATACTAAAACACCGTGGTTAGCAAATCAAGCTGCCAACCTAAATGAAAATATTGCTATTTAAGTCATTATTTTTATAGCCTGTTTATTTTAGATATAAGATTAGTCGATAATAGTTTTTTGGCGACACGGCCAGCTCTAATGTTACTTTTGGAAAAGGAAGAGTTTTTTTGTGTGGAAAGCATTTCTCGTGTGCCTAACATTTTTGATGCTGCCATTTTTATATAATAGGGGCATTAGTTTAATAAATTGATTGCAATATCGCCATACAATTCGTCGCTACTTTATGATCGCAAATGACGCAATTAGTTGATGCGGCAAAATGAATAATGGTGTAGGGTAGGGCATTTATAATGCGCCAGATAATTATGAGTCTCCTAAAGACAGAGCATTAAGAAAAATGCTCGAGCGTAAAAAAAATCAAAAAGAAAAACGCGATAACATTTTAAAAGAATTTATTAACTTAGCTTCTGATGAGTGGCAAGAAGAATTAAGCCAAGATGAAAAAGAAAGCTTTCTTTCCGATGAGTTACGCAAAACTAAACTTTCATCTGCTAAGCAAGCCGGATTAAAAAAATATTTTATTGATCATGTTTGGCAAAGTATTGCGCCAAAAGAGTTGGATAATTAAGTTATTATAAATCATTTTTTATGGAAAATACGATGAGACAATATATGAAGACCCTCTCATGGTCTCTTGCAATAGAGCTATATAATGCAAAAATGAAGGCTGGAAAAAGCATAATCTCAAAGCAATAGAAAATTTAAAACAAAATTATCCTGATGTACTTACTAAACAGTTCAATGAATATATTATAAAAAAAGGCTATTGCATCTTTGCTAGATGAAGCATTTAATCAAAATATTTTAGAAAAGTTTAATCTAGAAGACAATTCGGACGAGATACTGCATTGGGTTCCGTGACATAAGGGGACGGTTTGTTATCTCCATATCATGCGGCATCTAACTTAAGTTAGGAAACAATGCCACCTCTTCCTAGAAACCACCTTATCTAGGACGAGACTTTTTCCTTTAGCTCCAAGGATTAATTACCTCTAATCCAGGACAATCAATAAAATCCGCTGTATTTCGTGTTACTAAGGCCATATCATGATGTAAGGCTGTTGCAGCTAGCAGGTGCGGGTTAAAAGTTTCGCATAGAGTTGCAATAGATTGATTTAAATAAATTTATATTAAAAAATAAAATCAATTTTTTTGAAAATTAGAAAAATGATCTGAAAAATTTTACTTAATAAACAAGCCATTACGAAACTCTACGAAACTTTTAGCCCGCATATGCACTTGGAGCCATATTTCCAAAACGCGCAATTGTTATCACATAGATGGTAGTGTAATAATATGACAAACTTAATTTTTATAAATAATTCTTGCTCTCAGAAGGCAAGCTAAGAAGGTGATAGTATGGATGAACAAGCGTTTAAAAAAATACTGGCAGATATCGAACAGAATAAATTTATTACTCTCGATCTCAGCAACAAAAACCTGACTGTCGACCAATTATCTGCCCTGGCAAATAAATTAAAACACAATAAACTCATAACTCATTTAAATTTATCAGGTACTCCGATAAATTTTATATCAGCTGGCCACCTTGCAGAGCGGATAATCTTGGCAGATTCATCTTTGGTGGCCTTGGATCTTTCAAACTGCCAAATACAGAAAACAAGCGCGACTATTTTGTTAGACGCACAAAAATCTAATAGCAAATTAGTTATTGATTTAACAGGAAATCCTGGTATAGCTATCTTGGAAAAAGAGCAAAAGGAATTCAAACCGGCTATCGAAACAACGCTTACTGATGCAAAATCTAACACACCAGTAAAACCTAAGGAAAAAGCTAAAAAAGATGCGGAAGACAATAAGCCCGACTCTCCCAGCAACATAAAATCTCTTACATTAGGTGTAGCTCAATTAGCGCTGGGAAAAATTACAGCAGATGAGATGATTATTTTAATTGAGAAATTAATTGCTCAATATAATCCAACCAAACCTAATAATAATTTAAAAGAAAATTTAACGAAAATTTATGGTTATTTTTACAATCCTACCATAGTGCAAGGGGCTACAAAACATGGCGGCATGCAAAAAATTATCGAAAAATATAACCCGCTATTATTAAGAATCGCCCTGCATGTTTTTCCAAAAAAACCTATACTCTTAACTACAGATGAAGCCACTACTGCTGCCAAAGGGATGACGCTCTTGGCGCAACGTTACAAACTTAAACATGCTTATAGAGCATTATTAACAGGCACTAAATTCAAAAAAGCAGAGTTAGGTACTCGAGATACTAAAAAGCCTTTACAGCAAGACAACCCTGTCATCATTAAATCCAGAGAAAATATTCATAACCTTATTCAAGAGCTTAAAGAAGAAAGTAATCCTAAAGCCCTTTATGGTCTGCGAAAAGATGAGCATGAACTCTTTAAGTTACTGCTAGATTTACCCTTTAAATTACAACACGCCACCAACCATTGGTATCCAATTTTAAATTCTGGCGGACTTAATTCGTACGCAGAAATCAAAAGAACACAACCTGAATTCGTATCGCAATATAGTACCAAAGGCAATATTACGAAACTGGGCAATGCCGGTTTTGTTTTCTTTCGAACATATGTAGATTCAGTTAATAATAGCCAAACACGTTATGGAGATACTACCCTCACCTTCGACTTTGATTTGTTAAGAAGCTGCGGCTGGGTATCGTTGCATGATCAGCTCGTCCCTTTATCAACCAGTAGCACCAAACGCTTTTACTGGGACAACAGAATCCTGAGGACAGCAGCAGTCGTTGGTCTTAAAAATAAAACCCAAGATAAAACATTACACGATGGTTTTGTTTATCGTTATCGAACTTCACCGATTGCGAGCTATAAAGGTAAAAAAGATACTCAAAGCTCCTTTGGTAAAGCAATCAACGTAAAAGAAAGAGAATCAAGTTTTTTGGAGGAAATATTTTATGGTAAAGACATCCTTCTGGGCATTGCACTTTCCGTTATCCGTGAACTTAGGTACCTGGAAGAATGCGGGTTCCGTCAATATTTTTTAAAGTTACTTAAAGCATCGACTCCTGCTATGAAAACCAAACGCTTAGGCGAACTCATCAAGAGTTTTTTCCGTATTGAAGGTAAATATCCAGCCACCTTAAGATTAGCAACTGACGCTAAAACAGAGTCACATACATTTTCGCCATTCGCTAGAACCGAGACACGTAAAGAAACCGACCAACGCTTTGTTGTAACTAATCCTGATGGTGATGGCCGTTATAATAGTGATTTATCTGTTAATGAAAAAGCTACACAATTGGCAACCTTAAGGGAAAGAAAAAAGCAATTAGAAGAAAAACTTTCTATAGCACGCCGACAAAAAGCCCGATTTAAAGATACTCCCTCCAAACAAGAAAGCTTAGATAAAAGAATTGCTGATATTAATACTGAGTTGACAGCTAGTAATAAAGTTTTAGATGAAGATGGTAAAAAACATCATTTACTTACCGAACATTTCATTACTGCTTGCGATTCCAGTGCAAAGGAACTCGAAAAAGTTGACACGAGTAAACTGGAAATTATTAAGGATTGTTTTAGTGAAATATTAGAGGATGATAAAGAACCTTTCAATATACTCATCAACATGCCTACCGAAAAATTACGGCTGCTTGGCAAAGAGGTGTTGGTAGATTTAATACTAGAAGGGTGGGTTACTTTTAATGAACTTGCACAATGTTCTACCGAAGAGTTAGGGATTTTAAGTAGCTACGACGATATCAAAAAGCCTATAATTGAAAATGAAATGTCAATTGGTGAGTTGCTGGCTCTCCATGCAAAAGACCCTATGCATCTCACTTGCCTGACTTGTGATGATTTAACAGATCTAGTGTATGAAATGGCACCCGATGTCGATCCCGTTTTATTAGATTACGCGCAACAAGCTGACGTCGACTTTGATTGGGTGATAGAGCAATTATCTGAATATCAGGCCGTTCTTTTTAAAACAAACTTAAGCAATAATGAGTATAGCATCGATGACGAAGAGCAAGAAGAGCTATCGCAAGATGAACAACAGGACAGAGAAGAGTTTGAATTTCCCGAAGAAGATAGCTTGTTTAAAGAGCTTTTTCCTGACATGACTGAAGAAAAATCATCCCCTATTACAAGAAAAAATCACACTAAAAAAAATAATACCCTGACAGCGTTGCCAGATTACCCTTCAATAAAGGCTATTTATGTCCAAAGATTTATTCCAGTTACTAGCCCTGCAGTGTCACCAGCATTTTTTAAATCAACTTCAAATACAGAAATAAATAGCATAATTTCTGAGTTAAAAGAAAATCAAACAGCAGAGCTAGATCTTTCAGACAAGACCCTGTCAGCTCATGAGTTCATTAAAGTAATGACTATTTTGGCAAGCAACCGATCAGTTACGAAACTTAATTTAGAAAACTTTGAGGTTTCGTTGAACAATACCAAAGGTGGCAGGTTGCCAAAATATTTTTTTAAATGTGTCCTCGCCTTAACAGATGCAATTAACAAAAATACCAACTTAACTGATGTTAATCTACTAGGGTGCAGCCTGGTTAGTATACATACTCAAAGTATATGTTTTATTGTTTCAGCTATTAAAACCAATCGGAATATCTCTTCACTAGACATAGACACCAATTACATCGATGGCTATGAAATTGAAAATGATGTCTCAGAGATTAATGCAAGACAAAACGGGATGTTTTTAATGTACAACTGGATAAAGAAGAGCAAGAACTTTTAGAGTCAGTGGAACAAGATGAATGGAAGACTGTAAAAAATGCTAAAAAAGAAGCCGCTTTTGCTAGAGGAGCCGCAGAAAACTCTCTTCGCAAAGATGAGAGAATAACACTTCGTCTTTCAAGCATTGACTTAGACTGGTTAAAACAAAAAGCTGCGTATAAGGGATTGCCTTATCAAACCTTTATAGCTAGCGTGTTACATGAATATGCAGCAGGGCATTTTACAGAGGTTACTTAAAATTCAACTAAGCATAAATAATTTAACAGATAGTCAACCAACATAAAGGAGAGCGTTAAAATAAACTGCTTATACAATATTTTTTAACAAAATGAAGCGTGACGCGCGGATGCACCACCATCCACACGCCACTAACCCATCAACCTAGATTGGAGATTGACAGGCTATGAGCATAGTAATGGAATTTGCGTCTTTAATAAATGATCAAATAGAAGCTCATGAAAATATACATGGATACTTATTAAAGGCAGAAGCCCTTGCACATGTTGCTTTAAGTGACGATTTTCTTGATTACAATAAATCTATTGTTACCGAGTATTTATGCGCATTGCGCGATATCATTATCCAGTCAAAAGACCTTAATGCGTATGACTCGGTCTACTTACCCATATATAAAAATTAAAGGTGAATGGCATTATTTGTATCGTGCTGTAGATAAATCAGGTGATACGGTTGATTTATGTTGTCAAAAAGTCGCGATGAATCTGCTGCAAAAGCCTTTTTTACCAAGGCACTTGGATCAAGTGGATTGCCTGAAAAAATAACGATTGATAAAAGTGGTGCGAACAAAGCAGGTATCAATGCGATTAATTTACAGATGATTATTTTTTCATTGTTAGGCTGTGCTTTAGTTCAAATTGATATTCGTCAAATAAAATATCTGAATAATATTGTTGAACAAGATCATCGAGGTATTAAACGAATTACAAAACCTATGATGGGATTTAAAGCATTCCATTCTGCTGACGCGACTCTTTCCGGTATTGAGCTTTGCCGCATGCTGCAGGGGTTCTGTGGAAGAACCTCCAGAAATGCTTAATCTGAGTTAAACATTTTTGTACTAAGAAAGTTTTGGCTATGAATGAATGCCAACCAAGGAAAAATCAACTATCAAAAAAATCTTACTGAAGATAAAGGCGTTCAATTTAATACAAATGCCAAATATATATGTGTTATGAGCGACGAACACTGTTGCTAGCTGGAGGTGTTTCTTCTTGTGACAACGAGGAAAAGCTGCGTTCTGTGCCAGTAGCAAAAGACCACATTCTTACAGTTCCCGAACGCAGTTTCAACCCAAATCCGGACGTTTCGATAGCGTTAGTTACCGCTGGGGTTTTTGGCGCAACAAAATAGGTTAATAAACCTTGCTTGTCTTGGTTACTAGCTGTTAGTTTTTCACATAATGGGGTGCCATCGTTTTGCGTTGTTTCAGTAATACATTTTCCTAGTTTTTGTCCCGGCGCTAACAAAGTAACTACACTGGCTTTTGCAAAGGTGCTTGGAAGTAAGTGATAAACATGCCCCATAAATTGAGAAATAAATTTTTGATTTTCAATTAAGCTCTTTCGTAGAATTAAATCAGACGCATATAAGTTTTGGCTAGATTTGCTTGATTTTTCATCTTTAGGAAATGAAGTAACTACTAATGTCGCAGCAATTCCATTTGAATCTTCCGCTACAAATATTGCAATAGAATTTGACTTTAATTTCTTTTCAATCATTTTTACTTGATAGCGTTCTTCAATTTTTTTCTTCGCTACATCGTCAGATAAATCATCTCGGATATCGCATAAAGATTGTGTTTGAAATGCTGAAATTTTTTCGGCTAACATGTTAAGAGACGAATTTTTAGATTCATCAAGATAAGTTTGACACTGGAAATTTTGGGGATCTAATTTTTGAAAGTTATCTGCATTTACAAGCTTGGTTGCTAAAGGATTAGCGCCCATAATTTTAGGTAATTGTGATGGCTGATTTTTTCTTATATAAGATGCGAATCTGCTATCTTCAGGTAGAACAAGATAATATTTACCCGCTTCTTCCTCAATCTTATTTATTATTTTTTCATATAACGCATCAGTGTCTTTTTCAGAGGAAATACCATCAAAGTAAACAAATTTAGTTGCTTCTAACGTATTACAAACAATAGTAATTGTAACGTTGTCAATCTGAAAAGATTTTTTTTGAATTGCTGGAGCTGCGTCATCATGCGAAAACATAAGCATTTCCTCGTTACAAAAATATAAAAAATTATTTTGGCCGCGTGTCATTAACGTCTTGGTTATATGGCATGTTAGCTAGCAAATTGTAGATGTATTTTAATTTAGTTTTCAGAGGCTAAAAAAACGACCGTTATTTTGTACTCCGTGATTTTCTAAAAAAGGAGTTTCAAAGGGTCTAAATTTGGTATAGTATACTGGTTCTTAAAATCTGAGTCTACTTAGCTATCTTATTATTAAGTATCATAGACTTATGTCATAACGGACTATACAATAGCGGGCACTGTTGCAAAAAAATATTTTCCCCGCAAAAATTCTTAAAATAATACCACAACTGAATTACGCAACCAGTCCAAATAAACTGCGGACGAAGTTATTTTGCTTAACTACATTTATCCCAACATGACGCACTTGCCCTTTTTGTATCATGCGCATTGTTTCAATACCATCAAGAGTGTTTTTTGCAGTTCTAAGTGACTGGTACCATTGGCGATAGCGTGATTTAGATTTCGTGGATTTGTGATCGTTTTCCATGCTGTTATTTAAATATTTTATAGCACGTAACTTTGTTTTCTTTGGCGCTTCATTAACTGTTTGCAGCTCACTCAGCGCAGGTGGAAAAGTTGGGCTCTTATCAACATTAATAACTCTTGGATCATTGCTGCCACTTCTGATGATGTCCAGGTTTTTAGTTGTGAGTAGATGCATGTCGATTTTTTATCAACATGCCAGTAAATCATGACCCCACGCTTTCTATATCGGCCATGCTACTCAGTCAGTAAATTCTGATCCCAACTGTTAAGTAATGTAGAATCACAAGCGCATCCTATTGTTGAAGGCCAGATTTGTTTATCCCTCACAGCAAGAGATCCTTGTGTGCTGGACAAAAGTGCCGTAGAAATTTTTGACTGAAGTATTTTTTCGTAACGATGCATGACAGAATGGATTACACGTCTCATGACTGATTCTGATATGGGCTCTATACGATTGCTATGCAGCCAGGAATCAGCATGCGCCATGCACTGTTCTACAGTAGGCGCACTATCAAGAACAGTATCTGTTAGCCAAACAGAAAATGCTGTCATGTCAGCTGCCGTATTCTTACGAAACCCCAGATAGTTTCGAATGATCCGACGGTAACGCCATGCCATTTGGGAGTTCCATTCAAATTTCTCAAGGCAGCTAGGATCGGTATCAAATTTATTAACCAGACAAATAATCATAGCGGATGAAAGCTGCTGAAAATTCTCAGGAAAAGCGCGCTGTTCTTGAAAGAATTTCAACATGACTGCCAATATCAAGCGGTTTTGAGTACGTACAGTACGCATAATCCAAGCTGTTTCATCAGAATCAAGCTGGTACATTTCATCTATAACAAATGGAATTGTCACTGTGTTCCTTTAGGATTTTTTTGCCCGTTTTTTATTTTTAGACGCTTTCTTATTTTCACCTGTTTTTTGATTAACATAATTGTAAAAAGTCGGTCGGCTTATAGTAAAAATCTTGCAGATTTCTTCAACTGTATTTTTACGTGCATCATACAATTTTTTTAGCCTAACAACCTGCTTAGGACTCAATAGTGCGGGTCTTCCGCCAACACGGCCACGTGCTCTCGCAGCAACAAGGCCTGCTCTGGTACGGTCACGAATCACATCACGTTCAAATTCGGCAAGCGCACTAAAAATATGAAAAACCAATTTGCCGCCACTGGTTGTTGTATCGATACTTTCCTGCAAGCTTTGAAACCCAATCTTTTTTTCTTGTAGTGATTTAATCGTTTCAATCAAATGCTGAAGAGATCGGCCTAACCTGTCTAGTTTCCAGACAACCAGAATATCGCCAGCCCGTAAATGGTTAAATGCATTATCCAGTCCTGGTCGATCCGTTCTTGCACCACTCGCTGTATCGGTAAATATTTTTTCACATCCTGCTTGTTTTAACGCATGCTTTTGCATGCTGGTAGTTTGCTCGTGTGTGCTGACTCTCGCATAGCCTATTTTCATCAATTATCCTTGCAATACTGAAATTCATAAAGTATATTTACTCAACTTTTATAATTGAGTTTATAAGCATTGTTTTATAGACGTTTATTTAAGCATATTTTTGATGGTTTTGAAATTATGTTTTTAACACAATGGCGATGTTTATAAAACCATCGTTTCTTGGATAAAGAAAAACATTTAAAGATAAAAGGAAGAATATATTATGAGTCACGGTAGAATTGAAGAAAAACCAAATAGTAAAGAGCGTGATGATTGTGAACAAGCTGCGCTTTTATATCAAGAGCTTTATAAATGTAGAAGAGACTCTTATAAGCTTCTCAATTTATTTAAACCTAAAAACGACTGCCATTCAGCATCTAAAACTTATATTGCACAGTTAACTCAATGTGTATCTTCAGTGATAAAAAAGTAGTAAATAATGAAAAAAGTTGAAACTTCTAATAACGCGATAAAGTTTTGAGCATTTGGTGACCCATCGGAGGAAGCTTCACAATGAACCAAGTATTTGATCGCTATGCTGTAAGGTATCTTTTTAATAAGAAAAAAATAAAAAATAAGCTGTCAAGATACTCAAACTAAGCGTATTTTTATGCTCTTACTCAAAACTATGAGAAAAGTAAAGTAAATGCACGAACCTTCACTTACCGCCGATAAGGAAGGTAATACAGTTGATTTCATGCTATCTAAAAAACGTGATGAAGCAGCAGCAAAAGCCTTTTTTATAAAGGCCATTGGATCAAACGGGTTACCTGAAAAGTAACGATCGATAAAAGTGGTGCTAATTATGCTGGATTGAATGCAGTCAATTTACAATTACTATTTTATTCATTATTAGGTTGTGCTCTTATGCAAATCAATATTCGGCAAATAAAATATTTGAATAATATTGTTGAACAAGACCATCGTGGTATTAAGCGAATTACAAAACCTATGATGGGATTTAAAGCATTCCATTCTGCTGACGCGACTCTTTCCGGCATTGAGCTTTGCCACATGCTGAAAAAAGGCCAGCATGTTAACGCAGAAAATAATTTTGCATTCGAACAATTTTATGCGTTAGCAGCATAATTGCGCCTAGGGAAAATTCGTTCGGAATTTTTAGCGCTAAAATAAAAATTGCGACAGAACCCCAAATTGTTATATAACCACGCATCTTCATTTTTTTGTTGTAGTCTGACCAATCTCTTTTAGGCTGCATCTTTGGTGCTTTGTTACGGCGATGATAAAATTGACGGGCTTTAAATGGCATGACTGGCTCCAAGCTATCTTGATTGATTTATAATCAATGATTGTTTTTATTGGCTACGAATGATACTTTTTTCGGGGTTAAAAAAACTCGCAATTGTTTGTTTTTATAGGGATTTATCATTTCAAGATCCTGGAATGTGGGGTTTATAGGGGTTCTGTGGAAGAGTCTTGTGGAAGAATTTTTATAGCACCTTTTTTGATTTTTTAGACTATAATGTATTTTTTAAAACTAAAATTCATGTTTAGGTTTATAAATAGACAATAGGACTTATATGCAACCCAGAAAACCAAGAAGAAGGTCGGAATTCGAGAATGATGTATATTTCCTTTTAAGAAAAAGATCATACTCAGAGCGTGAGCATTTCTTTTACTCTTCTAGCTTCGAATTTCTTGAGGCGGCTAGCAAGAATGATACACATACAGTAAGCGTAATATTGCAGGATATTGGTTCTGGCTACTATCCGAGAGACCTAATTGATGCTCAGTTGCATAGTTACCAGCAAAATACAGCATTACACTTCGCTATTATAAAAAAGAATGTGGAAATAATCAGGCAGTTATTGCGGTGTAACGCCAATGTTAACCTTCAAAACTCCAGTGGTGATACACCATTACATCTTGCTGCGCGACAAAACAATAGTGACTTAGTTCGTCAGCTACTTAACCATAATGCCAATGTTAACCTTCAAAACTCCGATGGTGATACGCCATTACATTTTGCTGCGCAACAAAACAATAGTGACTCAGTTCGTATCTTGCTGGAGAGGGGTGCCAATGTTAACCTTCAAAATCATATGGGCAGCGCTCCTATACAAGGATGCTCAACAAAAGGCTCTTGCTTGAAAGAGTTTTTTAACTATAGGACAGATGATAATGATAACGGTAATTATGGGTATCAATTAATTGCTGCAATAGATCTAGGCTATACAGAGTATGTTGAGCCGTTATTGAAGGCAGGCGCTTCTGTGAGTAGAAGATGGTGCACACGGAAAAATGAATCAATTCTTCATCTTGCAGTTAAACAAAATAACCCTGATCTAGTAAGGTTGTTGATTGAAAAAGGAGCTTATATTCATCAATACGATGCTAATCAATTAACGCCACTACGCCTAGCAAAAAAGCTGGGCTATACGGAGTGTCAAAAGGCATTAGACAGAAACCACAATCCACGTGTTAAAGAAATAGAAAAAGCGGATATTGAATGGTTAAGCAAGGTTATGAATGGCAATTTTCCCCAGCCTTATTCTAAAGAAGAAAATGCAAAAAATATTAAATTAAAATTGTTCAAATTAGTAAAACAAATACCCAACGAGGATGAACGACAAAGACAACTATGGACTTTATTGAATGCAAACAGCAAGGGAGGTTCGCTGCTTCGCATTCGGCGCCTTCTTACAAATCCTTCCATTACTAACAAGAGTACATTGCGTGATGTTGCGAAAGAATTACAGGAAAGTATTAAAGAAGAGGGACACGTTTATATCGACGATATTACGAGGGCATCAATTCTCTCCGATAAAAAACTAATCAAAAACCTACAAAGATCATTTGGTCTTCTCTTCTCTGCCTTGCAGCCAGTTATTACCAGCGCTTCTCCTAACGGTAGAGAGTCACACAGAACATACCGCTCAAGGGGATAGTCGATTAAATAGTCGAATATTAAAAAACCCAGATTTTAAAAACCAAGTTGAAGTCTGGGCTGTTTTAGTGTTGCAAAAATCCAAGAGTATGTAAATTTTTCTGTATAAATGGCCATAGTGTACTATAGCAAAAATTTTCTATGGAATAACCACTATGGCTATGAAAGCTTATACTACCCAAGAAAATGTTTTTGGGAGTTTGTTTCCCAACCTAATATTTTTTGCTTATCTCTCTATTTTCAAAATTTTGAACGGATTTCACCTCAGGTAATGCATGTCATCTTATGTGGCCGGAAGGATACTCTTTTGGGGGTTACGAAACAATACCAATAGTTGTTTTTAATGGATACTAATGATATTTTCTTCTGGTTACGAAACAAACTCGCAGCGATTTTATTTTTTATTCATATAGTTAGAACTTTTTGCCGTATACAGAGGTAATTGACTTAAGAATATAGAAATATAATTAAATAAATGCTTCTATATCATTAAAAAGAGGAGTTTATCATGGAGAATCGACGCCCCCCAATAACTGAGGAGCCAAACATTAAGATAAATCATAGTATAGATACGTTTGCTCAAAAATTGGATGAGCATGATAAGCGCAAGGATGAAAAAATATCTATAGGTTATTTCATCGACGTTTGGAATTTACTAATAGACTTCGAAGAGATGTTCGATGGCCGGAGTGGCTACCTCAAAAGTCAGTTGGCGACTGAAAATAATTATAGAATATTTCAAAATTTGTTAGACGTTATTGGGGACGGTCTCGCGAGCAACATTTTAAAAGACGACAAAAAAAAATGCATTCAGGACAAAGAAACTTATTATCTCATACATACAAAAGTTAACATATATTTTTTTGTCCATTGGCAAGATAAAAATGCTATATCTAAAATTTTAAGTGATTATATTCAAAACTGCAAACTGCTCAATCACAATAAGCGAGATATCAGAAAAATTTTTTTTAAACTCATAAAATATTATTTCTTCTTCATTAAATCGATGATGGATATAAATGATATAAATGAAAATAATGTTTGTGAGTTTTTAAGAGACATGTACCTACAATCATCCGACCCAAACAGCAAGGAATTGATAAAGAATTGCTTGGAAACGCTAACATTGCCAATATTTGGTGATAGATGCGTCAAAAATGCAAAGGAATTGCTTGTTTCGTACAAGCATATACCTGTCGCATTCACTTTTATTGATGATGGATCAACTATTTTGCCAATGGCTGAGCCAGTGCCGGCACCAACTAAGTTAATGCCAGCAGGCACAGTGAGCAAAACAAGCGAGAGTAAAAAAGACAATAACCGGGCGTTATTATATGGAACTGTTTTTTCGAATACACAAACAAAAGATGAAAAAGCTCCAAAAGAGACACCGTCGTCAATAGCTAGCAATCCTTTTACCATCTTTACACAAGAAGATATGTTAAATTTTTATGTCAGTAAGAAATACAATGCCAAAGAAATTGCTGCTATTGTTCCTCCAAATCCTGATGTTGACGATAATGCCACATCTATGTATCCGTCTCTGTGCACGACAAATTTGTTTCCCTATTAAATCAATAATTGTTGGGGCGGACCCGTGTGTCCGCCCAGCGGCATTGTTTCTTAGCGTATAAATTATACATATCTTAAGCAAATCATGATATCTTTCGCAAAATAGATATAAAAAGGGATCAAAAAATGCCCTACAAACATACTCAATCCCGCGGCCATTCGGTTAAAAAGCGATCCACATTTAATCGAAGTTGGTCTCAGTATAATGCGTCATTGAAAGCCAGGGGCAATATGACAATTTGGTTATCTAGCGATGTAGTTGATCAATGGGTTGAAAAGAACGTATTTATGATGGTAATGGCACGCCTAATTTATATAGTGATATGGCAATATTAGCAGTACATGAAATTCGCCAAGTTTTTAAATTACCATTACGCCAATGCGAAGGCTTTGTAAATTCATTATTTAAATTAATGAATCCCAATTTGCACTGCCCGAGTTACAGCGTTTTATCTAAGCGATTAAAAAAATTAAATTTTAGTCGACCGTTTTACCGAAAGTCGCATGCTTATCATAAAGAAATAAAAGCCATTGCAATCGACTCGAGTGGATTAAAATGTTTTGGTCATGAAGAGTGGCATAGTGAAAAATATCAAATTCAAGCGAAAAAGGCTTATAAAAAGCTTCATCTTGTTGTGGACAATCATCACTTATTCAGAGTAGTGAATTAACAGATAGTCATACTCAAGATCAAAGTGTAGTGGACAATTTAATTAATGCTATCCAAGAAAAAATTTGCAATCTCAGCGCAGATAGCGCGTATGATAATAATCCGATATATAGAAAAATCACCAAAAAATTTCCGTCTGCTGACGTTGTTATTTATCCACAAAAAAATGCGGTCGATAATAAAGAAAATGATTTTTATCGCAACCGTAATATTTTAGAAATAAAATATTACGGACATATGGGATGGCATAAACGCCGCTCTTATGGAAAACGAAATAATTCTGAGTTAGCGATCCAGCGCTATAAAATAATTTTAGGAAATAAGTTGCACGCAAGAGATTTTGCAAGACAGAAACAAGAAGCAATCATCGGTTGCAGCATCTTAAACAAAATGATTTGTCTTAACTTAGGCGGAATCCGTTCAAAATTTGAAAGAGTAAATTAGCCGAGATTTAACTAGTTAGGAAACAATGCCGTCCGTTGCAAGTGGAGCAAGAAACTGGAGCGGATTCAGGATTTTCTTTAAGTATTTCAGCAATAGAACTTTGTAAAAACTATGCGGCAAGCATTTCTTTATCATCAGAGAAAAGAAATGTATTTAAAGAAGCACTTGAAGTTTTAACATGGGCGAATGAAAAAATCATCTTATTGAAAACTTAAGAGGTGCATGTAAAGAATTTAGAGAGCCAGGAAAAGAACAAAAAGCAATCGAAAAGATTTGTAAAATAATAATAGACGTCAATCCTTTTGCATTTAAATCAGAATCATTAGAATATAAAGACATCGTAAAAACAGCAATAATACGTTGTCGGGACTATTTGGCACGCTTCTCATCGATAGGCCTAGAGGATACGTGCCAACCTGATTTAAAAGAAGCGTTAGAAGAAGTACATGAAATTTTAGTAATATCCTCATTAAAAAAATGCTTGTTATCAATATAAAAGTTTTGAGCCTAAAAAAAGTATGACGCGATCATGGCCATCTTATTTTTACTGAAATCATCTTCTATAGATTAAGCTATAGCAAATTATAAAAAATTAAACGCTGTTTTATTGGATGCGAATGAAAGAGTGCATAAAAAAGTTTTAGCTTTATTGTTAGAAAAACGATACAACAAAGCAATTAGGCCTCTTTATAATCAATTTAAAAAGGCATTATTCTCATGGGTGAAAAATCAGAGCAAATTCTGGGTATTATAAAAACTATATCTAAGCTAGGACTTCCGTTGTCATCACAGCAACAAAAAATTGTCTGTGAATTGCGTGTCGAGATATCGCCCTTAACAGCAGGAATAACTAGTTAGTCTTTTCTCTATAGAAGAAATTCAAATAATGATGTTATGACTAATGAAAATGAAGTTGATCGCGAACAGCGATTCTCAAAAAGGTTACGCTAAATTAATTATATAAATTTTATGGTATTGTTTCGCCTAGAATTATTATATATAAATGGTAGATTGGGTTTATATTCAAAGCAAGGATTTTCCCTTAATGCTTATATATTCCTCCTAAATTTATATAAAGTATTTTTTGATTCAAGATATAAAATTTAACAAATGAGTGGCAGAGGGATGTTTGAGAGAATAACCAGCAATAAGAAGGATTTCTATGAACGCTTATCCGCATTATGCACTCATACTTGCTGGTATTATATTTGGCTTCGTTTCTTTAATACATTTGTTGGGTTTAGTTAACAAAACCCGTGCAATCGTTTCAGAAAACGATTCCAATGGGTGTAAGCGGCATTGGGTTTATCTTGTCGCTAATACTTCAATTTGGATGTTTATTGCTAGTTGTTCTATATTGCAAGGAGATGCAATGTCATTAAAACTTGAAAGCGCGGCATTTGACAACGATAATTCAATTCCCATTAAATATACTTGTGATGGAAAAAATATTTCTCCTCCATTAAGTTGGAGAGATGAACCTAAAAATACAAAATCATTTGTATTAATTATGGATGATCCAGATGCACCAGGTGGTAACTGGGACCATTGGATCGTGTTTAATATACCTCAAGACTTTCATGAATTTTCAGAAAACCTAAGTTCAGTACCTAATGGCGCGCAGTATGGTAAAAATAGTTGGGGAAAAAATACATATGTGGGCCCATGTCCACCTAATGGCGAACATCGTTACAATTTTAAAATTTATGCACTTGATGCTCTATTAAATCTTCCTGTGAATGCTGACAGAATTCAAATAGAAACTGCTATGCAAGGACATATTCTTGCTGATACTAAATTAATTGGTCGATATAAGAAACAAGGAACAGCTAATGCAAAACCTTAATGGAAAAAGAGTAGCAATACTAGTTGCAAATGGATTTGAAGGATTTGTCAAAACTGGGTGAGTTAAGAAGCAAAGCCGTTTGGTCAAAGCAATTTTATATAAATCGGCTCAGCAATCGGTAGTGTTTAAATAACTGTGTCAGCTTTCTTAAATTGTTATAATTGTATAACTTTGGAGAGCTGATATGATGAGTAGTAAAAAAATTGATTTAGCAAATTTTAATTTTAGCGAATTTCAAAAAGAAGCCATTGATAAACTTAAATCTGGTCAATCATTAACCGGAAAAGATGGTATTCTTACCCCGCTTATCAAAGAAATTCTTGAGGCAGCATTAGAAGGTGAAATGGATTCACACTTACAGGATTGTAAAGCGCAAGATCAACCTAATCGCCGTAATGGGAAGCTAAAAAAGACAATGAAGACCGGGACAGGTTCTTTCGAACTTGAAACCCCGCGTGATCGTGATGGTACTTTTGAACCTGAACTAGTGAAGAAGCGTCAGACTGTTTTAAATGAATCGCTGGACAACAAAGTATTATCGTTATACGCCGCAGGGATGAGCTACGGAGCTATTACAGAGCATTTGGCAGACATGTATGGTCTAGAGATCTCCGCCGCAAAAATCAGTTTAATTACCGATAAATTAATGCCTGTTATTACAGAGTGGCGTAATCGTCCATTAGAAGCGGTTTATCCAATTGTTTTTTTAGATGCTATACATTTCAAAGTATGCGAAGAAGGTAAGGTAACCAGCAAAGCATTTTATTCTATTCTGGGTGTAAACAAAGATGGTCATAAAGATATTTTAGGGATGTATTTTTCTGAAAATGAAGGCGCACATTTTTGGCTTGGTGTGATGAATGATTTACGTTCTCGCGGTATTGAAGATATTCTAATCGCAAGTATTGATGGCTTAAAAGGTTTTCCCGAAGCTATTACAGAAGTATTTCCTAGGGCAGAAATCCAGCTGTGTGTGGTACATCAGATTCGCAATTCTCTAAAGTATGTTGTCAGCAAAGATCAGAAGGCTTTTATGTTGGATTTAAAGCTAGTTTACAAGGCCACCAGTAAGGATTTGGCAGAGCATCGCCTGTTAGAATACGCACACAATTTTTGTTAGAGTACATTTCCAATATTGAGTTGCGTGAAACAATTACTGCTACAACTAATAAAGTTGAACAGTATAATCAACTCTGTGACTGGGCATCATTCGGATCATTGGAACTGGTAGCCAGTAATGATGAAGATGAGATGGAGAGGGCGATAAAGTACAACGATATCATCACAAACTCAGTTATTCTCCAAAACATCATTGATATGAGAGATGTCGTTTACTAATTGACGCAGGACGGCGCACAAATTAGGGAAGAAGACATCGCAAGTTTGAGTCGATATATTACGGAGCACATTAAACGATTCGGTGATTACACTATTGATATGCACCGTGTTCCAGCTAAAATACTTGGCGCAAGTAAATCTTTATGATTTGTATGGTGGAAACGATAAATCTTGTTTTAAAGACAAGTTATTTTACACCTGATAAATGCTTATGTGGGATTTAGGAAGGAATACCGGCACGGGGTGATATGGTCATCCAGCCACCCAAACGCATGGGGATTTGTCATTGCCGCGCTTGTCAAAAAGCTATGGGATCAAGCTATTTTCCATATGTTGCTGTTCTACGAGATGCATTAATGATTAAGGGTGATGTGAAATGGCATGAATCGTTAGGCCATAGCGGAAACAAAATCAACCGCGGATTTTGTAATAACAGCGGTACCACCCTCTTTGGCAAACCCGATGCCTGGCCACACATTATGACGGTATCAGCAAGTTCCTTGGATAACATCTTGGACTATCGACCTGAAATTCAAGTGTGGGTGGAAGAAGCGCAGCATTGGTGCTACATTGATCCTCATCTGAAAAAATTTGATAAAAATCCCTTTTAAAAGATAATTAAATTTATCAAGGATTACTTAAAATGAATGAACGATATTTAGGTCAGGAAACATCATTTACTCTTTATATTGGCACACAAAATATTTCTTCATGGTCCCTTCGGCCATGGCTAATGTTAAATTATCTGGATGTTCATTTTAAGGAAATTCTTATTCCTCTTCAACAGCCTGATAGTTCAAAAAGAATTAAATCTATTTCCCCTTCGAGCAAAGTACCTGTTTTAAAGCATAATAATTTATTGATATGGGATTCACTCGCAATTTGTGAATATTTAGCGGAATTATTTCCTGATAAAAATTTATGGCCAAAAGATCCTCATCTACGTGCCCATGCACGTGCGATTAGTGCTGAAATGCATTCGGGTTTCCAGGAGCTGCGAAAAAATTTGCCTATGAACATTAGGCTACAAACCAATGATTTTGTTGTTCCTGATGGAGCTACTGGTGATATCCAACGAATATTAACTATTTGGCAAAATTGCCTTGAACAATCTAACGGCCCTTTTTTATTTGGAAATTTTACAATTGCTGACGCAATGTTTGCCCCTGTTGTCACTCGTTTTAAAACGTACGGTGTGACCTTACCTTTATTATCGGAAAATTATGCAGCCCATATCTATAACTTGCCTATGATGCAAAAATGGCGAGAAGCTTGTATAAATAAAAAATGAATTTTAAACTCTCCCAGAGAAAAAATAATGGATTTCTTATGCCTCATAACTTACTAATTTATATGATAGCTGTTTTAACAGTAAATATCTTTCCTGGCCCCGATATGGTTTATATTATGGGGCAAAGTATGGGAAAAGGTCGACTGTATGGAATTATTGCGGCACTCGGTATTAGTGCAGGATGTTTTGTCCATATCTTTGCTGTGACAATCGGTTTATCTTCTATGATTTTTCAATCAGCTACTTTATTTAATTTAATTAAATATTTGGGCGCTGGATATTTGCTTTATATTGGGTTAGCCGCCTTATTTAAAAAAGAGTCATCCCTGCTTAAAAAACTAGAAATACTGCCTCCTATTTCGGTAAAAAAAACATTTAACCAAGGATTTCTCACCAATGTGCTGAATCCGAAAGTAGCTTTGTTTTTTATGGCTTTTTTACCGCAATTTATAGAACCTTCGTCCAATTATTCAATTGGATTGCAAATGTTGGTATTAGGGCTAATTTTTAATTTTTCAGGAACGATAATCAACATTTTTGTTGGTTTATTTTTTGGCAGCGTGAAAACATGGTTACCAAAACATCCTGTTATTTTAAAATGGCAAGAAAAAATAACCGGACTAATTCTAGTAAGTTTAGGGTTACGTTTAGCCACTTTTGAAAAAAATTGATGCTTATTTTGAGAGATATTATGGTTACTATACAAGCAATGAACAGAAACGATATCGACGCTGTTGCTAGGATTCATAGTGAAGTATTTAAACGACAGCAATCCTCAAAGAAGTGGGTTACATGTAATTTTATGGCCTATCCTAGAATAATGATGTATGTTGCGAGGACAACGCAAGAGCAAATTGTAGGTTATATTCAGTGGGTACAAAAAAGTGGCTTCCGAAAAGAAGCCGTCATTGAATTAGAACAAATAGCAGTATTACCGGATATGCAAGGTAAAAAAATTGGAACTCAGCTCGTCGATCTTTCATTACAATCAGTAAAGGAATATCTTGCTATTCAAAACTCAATCTTAAAATCTATTATTGTTACAACAAGAGCAGATAATTCTGCGCAACGGCTCTATGAAAAAACATTGAATGCAAAAATAAGTGCGTCTATCAAAGACCTTTATTCAGCAGATGAGGTGATCATGCTAGCAAAATTATAAAAAGCTATAAAATATGATTCTCATTTAAAAAAATTCAATAAAAATCCTTTTTAAAAATAACCCCATGACGCTATCAAACAAAATAACCCATGAAAATACACTTGAAGTGCTTCACGATTCTTCTTTTAATAAATTAACAACCATCCGTCACAGGGTGCTGGGCAGATTCGTGCGAAAATGCAATACAACGATTGTAGGTATTTGATAATTTTATTTTTTTAATTAGAAATATTTTTAAATTCTCGCTTAAGCTACGCAAAATAATAACAAAATGGAGTCAGACCATCGTGGAACAAAGTCGAGATTATCGATAATGA
>CAZTDR010000011.1:0-48546 GCA_964612855.1 uncultured Coxiellaceae bacterium | reverse complement strand
TTTTTATAAGAGGAGAGGAGACACATGTGCGCAACATCGGTTTAACTCAAAGGCTTATTCCCATTGCCTGTTTCGTGCTGACTTTCAACAGACGATACCGCTATATTAGCAGAAGATGAACTATTGCTAAACAACCCTTGAGCCCTTCGCCCTTCAACAGCAGGGGCAGCGCAGCTTGCTCCTTGAGCTAAGTTTGCTGATGAGCCTCCTAGATTAAGCAAGTCCCGAGCTCGATCATTTCGGCGCAAAGATTCACGTACCTCTGCCTCAGCTTCAGTAAACTTTCTTGGAACGTCTGTCATTCCTTTTGTTGCTTCTACTATGCTTGCAAGTATTGCTTCGCTATCTCTTCTTTGCGCATCCAATTGTTGCATTAGCCTGGTTAGCCTTTCTCGTTCCTTGTTAGCATCTCTTTTTTCTGCACCTGCTGCTTGTTTTTTTGCTTCTGCTACTTGCTTTGTTGCCTCTGCTACTTGCTTTGTTGCCTCTGCTGCTTGCTTTGTTGCTTCTGCTGCTTGCTTTGTTGTTTCTGCTGCTTGTTTTTTTGCTGCTGCTCCCTGCTCTTCTCCTTGTTCCTGATCTTTCGCATCTTTTTCGAATTCCCTACTAATATCTATCTTCGGCTTTATCAACGGCCCAAAATACGTCATGCTAGAACCCGCGCTATTGACCGCATCTACTGTAGATTGGAATTTTGCCTGGAGTTGTCCTTTGTGAACAAAATGCGTTTCTTCTTCTTGCAACATAAACTGCAAGATTGTATTTAGTTGCGTATCATCGAGTCTTTGTCGAGCATCCTGTAACAATTCAATGATGACATGCACGTCCTGCACGCGCCGTTTTTGCAATGCTTTTTCGGACTTTTTGAAAGTAAATAGCAGCCTTTCCAAAAAACTTCGACTTGAAAATTGACTACGTGTTTCTTGGCAATATTGTGTCAGCTTGTCCGCTACGGCTGCCTCAAAATCATTATAGTGTCGCTGGTGCTCAAGTTCTGTTGTAACAAGCTTAAGGTCTTCCGGCACTACCAATGTTAATTTGGCCAACTGGCGCGCTGTCTGTGGTGCAGTATGCGTGTTTCTGACATTACTGTCTGCACCTCGTGCAAACAATGAGCCGATGATTTTAAACAAGCGTTCTTTCTGTTTACCTTGCACTTTGTTATACGCTAACAATGCAAAGTGCATTAATGTATCGCCTGTATCTGCTAATGCAACATGGGCGAACGATAAGGATCCTATACGAGTCGCTTGGATGTCATGCACCATCTGCTCAGGACTTCTCGTATCTTGGCCACGACCTTGGTAATGAAATGGTAGCAAATTGGCTTTTTTATTTGCTGATTTGATTGAAGCTGATAAACCCAGTCGGGTTTGGGACACGGCTTTCTCCTCACTGAGCGAATAATTGTCAGCTGCTACTGATAGCTTTGCCGTGTTCTCTTTTGTCTTGAGAATAGACTGACCGAGTGAGGCAATTAAAACCGTTAGATCACCCGTCCTCTTAAATGTCGCTAGATAGCTCCCATAAACTACTGGACCGTCATCCGCCAGCCTGCTCCCTTGCAGAAAGTGCAATGCCCAATGTTTCAAACGCTCAACATGCTGTTCTGCCACGAAATATACGGTACTGCCATGTTTTGCTGCTTCACTTATCGGATAATGAACAATTTTTCTAAAAATGGCCATGACACGATTTAGCTCCTGCTCTAACAAAACCGACGAGAACGCGATAGCCATATTGATTTGCTGCATCAGCTCATCCACTGTTTCACGGCGCTCTTTTGCGCTTAAAGAATCTTGTGGAGGAAGTGCGAATGGAAAATACTTCATTACACGCTCATAACTTGCCTTTGCAAGATGATGATAAACATAGCGTGGGTGTTCCTCATTTTTCAGAATGTCCAGGTACTCATCGACGCCTGCCTTGCCGCTTGCGGGGTCATAAACAGCCAAGGGATGGCCATCTCGCCCTTTGGGTTCGCAAATGTTCCATAGCTCTTGATACTTTTCTCGCATCCGCGCAAAATTAACCTTTTCTTTTGCTAACCACTTGTCAAAATGATTTGCCCATTGCTGTTTCCAGTGTTTGGCCACCGCCAACTGGCTTTGCAATAGGATGACCGAATGTCTTTTATCATCATATTGGGTAAGCGCTTTTTCCCTATCTTTACGCTGTGCCTTGGCCTTTTCCAGTTGTGAGCGAAGCGGTGATTTTTCATAGTCTGCAAAAGGCAGGGGGTTAAGCCTTTCTTCTAAGTCCAAAATGTCCATCTCACCTCTCGCCAACGCATTGGCCTGTACTTCGCACTCTTTAATGACTACTTCTGCTCGATCTGGGCCCAATAAGCGCGCAGCTCTGGACAACTCCTGCTCCTTCTCATCAATCAATTCTTGATTTTTCTGTACTTCTTGCGCATGAATTGCAGTAGAGTCGCTTATTTCTCGCTGATAATAAGTAAAGCAGCGCTCTTGGCGTTGTCGCTCTCCATGTAACTCAAGCGTTGCTTTGATGGTTGTTACCAGTTTCTGAAATGTTTTTTGATACACTAATTCAAATAAACGGTCTTGATGTAGCTCTCGAGACTCTTCTTGCGCTCTCTTTGCATTGTCGCCCAACAAGAGCTCTAACAAGTCTAACGCATCCTCTCCTGAGCTCCCCAACTCTTTTTTAATCGCTTTGTTGATTGCAACCACTGCTTCCCAAAAGAACCGATCACGCCAGCGGCACATATCAAGGTAAGCTGGGTCTACAGTGTATGATTCAGATTCAGATTGAGGGATAGATGGAATAACATCGAGCTTGCGATACGTGTTTCCTTCGTGCACAACGTGGATAATACCGCCTGAGCTGTCGGTGGGAATATAATGATGCACAAGCTGTAAGGGTTGCTGGGTGTCTTGCGCCTTTTCCCAGACATAAACTATTTTTTGACAATCTTCCGCCAGTGCATCCAGCATAGAAGGAACGGGCCTGATCAATTTATCAGGCGCTTTTCCATGGCCTTGTTGTATCATGTACGCTTCCAATTCATCCACCGACCTCGTATGGTCTTCCCAAAGCAAATCCAGTCGGCCATCTTTTTTAAAGCGCTCCGTCAAAAATACCTGTTGTGTCACGGGTAAATAGCAATATTCATCCAGCTGCATTTCAACCTGAACGAGTTTTCTTTTAGCAGCAATTAATGTTTGATAGCGCTTATCGGATGCAGGTGTTCCCCGGCGAGCATAGCCACTCTGAGTTTTGTCACCTGCAACCGCAGTGCTTTCCTCAAAATATAGTCGTTGGAAGTGCATCAAGAGTTCGTTGCCGCCTAAGTTAGGCTTAAACGCACCTTCACTTTTTAATTTTTGATTAAGATCTCTTACATATTTCTCATGACTTTCATTCTCCATGCTTTCCAAGCTCTTGAGTTCTTTATATCTCTTCGATGCTTCATTACTGCTTGTATCGGTATGGCCTGCTGTTGATGACACGGCTATAATTTTTTCCATTAGCTTCGCATCAGTGCGATGCTTAGGTAGGTCACTCAAATTCAAATTAATGTCTTTCGGCAAGGTGCCTGTTTGTACTACGTGCTCAAGGTCACGAACAACATAAGTATGGCCCTTATTAGGTATATATGCAGATATATATATCGTATTATCTAGCGCCCGATTTTTATCTCCCAAGGGCAAATCTGACATGGATTCCAGAAAATACCCTTTTGTACCATTGTTAGATAGCCACCCATAATAATTAAGCAGCCATTCAAATGATTTGTCTTCCACCCGAATATCGTTGTTTCTTTCTAAATTTTCATTGATCTCTCGAAGAGTTTGCTCCCAGTCTTTGTTTACTTGCGCATAACGACTTAGCAATGATGCAGCTGACCTCTGCATACTTTCAGAGAGTGCATCATGTTCATTCCCTGCAAAATGTAAATTAGTATAACTTCGCAAAAATGCTGCACGGACTTCGTAGGCGACAATGCTTTTCACCCTGTAATGTTTTCCGCGCCCTTTTTCTTTGCTCTCTTGGCAATACTTGGAAAGTGCTTGATATGCTTGTTCTAGTGTCAAGCCAAAAATGTCTCTGACATGAGAAGTTTCTTCTCGTTGAACATCAAAACCAGATCTGTTGCCACTTGATGTGCTGCTTGATGAGAGTAGCGTTGGTCTTCTGGTAAACTCTATATTATGGGGCGTGCTACTACCCAGTAAAGATCGTTTTTCCTCGAACGTGGCTGGTGTCGTGACCAGCACTATACTGTTACGATAAGTTGCTAATGGCGCAGGGTAATCATAGGCTTTTTCATCAAAATCGCGCTCGTCTTCTGTTTCTGGCGACAAAGGCGGTGAGGGCGACTCCTCTCTGGCTACAGAAGCAGGCGTTTTACGGACCGGCGCAGTCGTGAGGGGTGATACGGGTTGATGCATCCCTTCTGATTCAGGGTTTGTATTTTGCGTATTCGTTGCTGGATTAGCAGTTTCTGCTTTTTTCTTGTCACTTGATCCTGTAGAAAACATACCTTTTTCCTATCGTAAATAAGTTCTTAAAATACGCCGGACAGGATAAGTGGCTTGAACCAAGCTATCATTCTCCAAAAATGGAAGGAGATAAAAGGTGTGTCAACAGCCATCAATACACTGTCTTTAAATAAATTTCGCTTACTTGTTCAGTGGTCTAAAAAAGTAGGCAACAGTTAACATTTATCTTTTTGTTCTGCGTGTAATGCTGGCTTTTTTGTTATCAAAATGAGTCCTTATTTTAAACAAACCGGTTTGTGATTGCACTATTTTTTTCATTATTATGTTTTCAATGTCCCGGCCTCATTCATACGCTGTCCATGGCGCTCATTTGTATTTTTTTAACTAAATTCATCATCAACAACCACGAAACTGAGAACGCACAAAATGCGTCAACGTTTTTTTATCGCATTGAAAAAGCGGAGGAATAGCTCGCTATTTCGAGCATTTTTTGTTGAAATTGAATGCAAGATCGCCGCTAGATGATGCTTTAAAATCCGCGATCTCAAGTGCGGCGAGCCTGCTAAATAAGGAATTTATTCAATGGGATTGACTAATAGAAAAAATAAAAACTTTTTGTTGTCCTTAATTTTTGTGTCATCTTGTGCTTTTTCTAATAGTGAAACAATAACTTCCCCCAGTAGCTCATCATTGCTTAGTACTTTAAGGCAGGGACATTTTTCTTTTGAAGTGGGTAGCTATCAAGCAACGCAGGGAAAAGAGCAGCATATTAATATACAAGACTTGATTGGCGATACATTTACTGTGAATGATCACCATAATACGAGTAGTTTGCTCGGTTTGGGTTATTTCATCGATGGGAAAAATAGAGGCCCTTTGAGCATGCAATATGGGGTTAATGCATTTTATCTCACCCCAACATCGGTATCAGGTAATGTGATTCAGGAAAATCTATTTACCAATTTATCTTATCATTATAGCCTTGCGAATTATCCTATTTATGTGATGGCAAAATCGAACATTCATTTAAAGCCTACCATTGAATTGATCTTAGATTCAGGGTGAATAAAAATTATTGCACTGAATAAATGGCTGCTGCAATATATATTCGTCGCACTTGATATCGCGGGTTTTAAAATAACAGATTGCAAAAAGAAAGAAGGATTCCAAGGAAGATAACATGCCAAACACTGTACGCCTTCATCGTGTCCTCACAGCCACACCTGAAAAAATTTATCGCGCTTTCCTTGAGCCAGATGCATTAGCAAAATGGTTGCCGCCGAACGGATTCACGTGCACCGTCCACCAACTGGATGCAAACAAGGGTGGGACTTTCAAAATGTCCTTTAGAAATTTTACAACGGGCAACAGCCATTCCTTCGGCGGCACCTATCTTGAACTGGTGCCGCATGAACGCTTGCGTTATACAGATAAGTTTGATGACCCCAATCTACCGGGTGAAATGCGAATCACTGTGACGCTTAAAAAAGTTTCTTGTGGTACAGAGATCAACATTTCGCAGGAAGGTGTGCCTGATGTTATTCCGTTGGCGTCATGCTATCTCGGTTGGCAAGAATCTCTGCGGAATCTAGCGAGATTAGTGGAACCGGAAATTAATCAATAGATTCAGCAGACATTCATTAAGCGCTGCAATTTGCCAATAAATAGGTAGGGTGGATTAGATGCGTTTTTCGCATCGTAATCCACCAAAATATCACTGCTCTTTAGGCTAATTGGTGGATTACGATGCGAAAAACGCATCTAATCCACCCTACTTTTTATTAACTTATTCTTCAGCTTTTTCTCATACATACCATTACACCGCAAGATGAAAGTCTAAAGTTCGCATCTTGAGGTGTAATGGGTATAATGACGACTTATTTAAAGTTAGAGCGACGGCATCATGAGCCAAAGAAACACATTCGATTCATCTCAGCAACAATTACACCAACCTTTCGATGAAGCTAAAGCTAAATCAGTAGATTGGTGGCACAGTACGCCTGCTAAGTTAATGAAAGTGTTATGGAGTTTTCTAGCAGCGCCATTCAGTGTTCTATTTGAATTCTTTAAGGGATTTATTTGTTTTGTAATAAATCCGACTCCGTATGTAAGAACTGGTATGATCGTCTCACGCAATCATCCTGACAAAATAGCAACTTTTCGATCTTTTGCTTTTGGTGCAGCACGCATTGGAGGGGTTTTTACCACGATTATTGCCGGTCTTTGGATATTAGGATTTACCGCTTCTTTAATAGTCCCTATTCCCGGCATTGCGCCGCTCTACGCTCTCGCTACAACAGCGCTTGCAAAATACGGTGTTTTGCTTCTTGCTGCTCTTATTGGTAGAACGATAGGTGCTACCGTAGGCAGTATAATTGAGTATGCACGTTGTAAAAGCGCGCTTGAAAGGTCAGCGACAACGGGTAAAGAAAAAATTAAAATCGCTTTTAAGTTTATTTTCAAGTTTTCAATCATGGCAGGAATTGTGATAGGAATTGCGGGTGAAAATGCACTCTCCTTACATGATGTTGGGCAATCCTTATTGAATTGCTTTAGGTTCTCTTGCCGGAAAACTCCGAAAGATGATGCTGCTGCAGCCGCCAGTTTTGAAGTCGAAAAATTAAAAAATACATCCCGCTCTTCCACAGGAAAAATCTCTAATTCAGATAATGATCGTGATCTCTACGAGGACGCTTATAAGGAACCTGCTTTCTTTTCAACCGCAAGTGTCCACGATCAATTACAATCGTCACAACCCGAACCGGGCACGCCTACGTTTGAAATAGTAGATCACAAATGGTTGCTGAACAACCGCGACCGTCCAGAAAGCGCACTAAAAGTTGATCAAACAAAAGAAGGTCCTAAGATGCCAAAATACAGAAGCATGCCAGATTGGCCGCCTGATAGAAAAATAGACGAACAATCTGTGCGCTTGTCTCGTGTAACTTTCTAAAGCAGATGGCGTTAACATAATTATGTTAACGCCATCTGCACAACAAAATCTTTAATCACATATCCCTTACCTTCATCTCATCTGCTATGATGCTTTTCACATTCAGTTAATGAGAAAACCCATGAAAACAGCAGATAAAATCATTCATGCCAAATGGATTATTCCCGGCATTCCTTACGACAGCGTATTAGAAAATCATGCCCTTGTCATTCAACAGGAAAAAATCAGCGCTATTATGCCAAGTAAGGTCGCAACGCAGCAGTATCCTGATCTTCCGTCTGAAAAATTTTTAAGCCATGCCATTCTCCCTGGTCTCATCAATTCTCACACCCATATCGCGATGAATTATTTTCGCGGGCTCGCCGATGATCTTGCATTGATGAATTGGTTAAACAATCACATTTGGCCGGCGGAAAAAAAATGGGTAGATCATGACTTCGTTTATGATGCTTCACGGCTGGCAATGGCTGAAATGATTCGCTGTGGTACGACCTGTTTTAATGATATGTATTTCTTTCTACCGGCGACCGCCCTCGCCGCCGAAGAAGCGGGGATTCGTGCTCATATTGGCATTACTGTCTTAGATTTTCCAACACAGTGGGCGCAAAATGCGGATGAATATTTACAACGCGGCATGGAATTTTATACAAATTATAAAGACCATTCTCTCGTTACAGCGACAATGGCGCCAGGCCATCCGTTTACGGTATCTGATCCGACATTTGTGCGTATTCAAGAATTAGCCGAGACGCATGATTTAAAAATTAATCTCCATTTACACGAAACAGCCGATGAAGTGAATCAATCACTCGCGCAATATCATAAACGCCCAATACGCCGTTTGCATGATATTGGCTTAATGTCATCCCGGTTGATTGCAATTCATATGACACAATTAGACGAGGAAGATTTTGCCATTGTGCAACAAACCAAACCGAGCGTGGTGCATTGTCCTGAGTCTAATATGAAATTGGGGAGTGGCATTTGTCCGGTTGAAAAACTCACTCAAGCGGGCATTACCGTTGCACTAGGTACAGATGGTGCGGCGAGTAATAATGATCTCGATATGTTGAGTGAAATGCGTTCCGCTGCGTTTTTAGCGAAATTGGTTGATCGCAATCCAGAAATGCTGGCAGCCGGTAAAGCAATTCAATTGGCAACGGTAAATGGCGCCAAAGCGTTGGGGATAGACCAACTCACCGGATCGCTTGAGCCCGGTAAGGCGGCTGATTTTATTGCTATTGATTTAGATGAGATTGAAACCCAGCCGCTTTATCATCCTGCCTCGCAATTAGTTTATGCTGCATCGCGTCAGCAAGTCACGGATGTGTGGGTGGCGGGAAAACGGTTAATGAAAAATCGGGAATTGTTGACATTGGATCGTAATGACTTGATTAATAAAGCCAAATTTTGGCGGGATAAGATTGGTTAGATAAGGACGGATTCGCATTTGGACGCCAACACGGTGGATTACGACGCATAAAGCGCGTCTAATCCACCCTACGTCCTCATATAAGGTTGCACCGTAATCCTCCGTCGCTGAGAACGTAGGGTGGATTAGGTGCGTTTTTCGCACCGTAATCCACCATAGCGGCGCAGACAAGAAGATACTTAACGTCTTGGTCATTTTACGCTATAATCCGCCTCCCGCCGCCGTCTTCGAAATAGCCAGCGGTGCAGAAATACTATATTACCTGGAGGCAACATGTCCGTTGAAAGAACATTATCTATCATCAAACCAGATGCTATCTCAAAACGTTTGGTGGGTGAAATCAATCGTCGCTTTGAAAAAGCAGGATTACAAATCGTTGCAGCAAAAATGTTGCATTTAACGACTAAGCAAGCACAAGATTTTTATGCAGTACACAGTGCACGTCCTTTCTTTAATGCGTTAGTCAACTTCATGAGCTCAGGCCCTGTGCTTGTGCAAGTATTAGAAGGCGAAAACGCCATTGCACTTAATCGCCAAGTCATGGGCGCAACCAATCCGAAAGAAGCAGAAGCTGGCACCATTCGTGCAGATTTTGCTGATTCTATTGATCACAATGCCGTGCACGGTTCGGATGCGGCTGACACAGCAAAACAAGAAATTGCTTTCTTCTTCCGTCCTGAAGAAATCGTAACTTACGTTAAAACAACTGAGTTAGCGTAATGACCGAACTCACCCAGACCCGCAAACTCAATTTATTGGGCCTCGATCGCAAAGCGATGGAAGCATTTTGCGTCTCGCTGGGTGAGAAACCCTATCGCGCCACCCAAATTTTAAAATGGATCCATTTTCAAGGCGTACAAGATATTCACGCCATGAGTAATGTCAGCAAATTACTTCGTGAAAAAATCGCAGAAATAGCTGAAATTCGTCCTCCCGAAATTGCATATGAAAATACCTCTGCAGATGGCACCCACAAATGGGTGTTACGTTTAGCGGATGGCAATTGCATTGAAACCGTCTTCATTCCCGAAAAAACACGCGGTACTTTATGTGTTTCTTCACAAGTTGGCTGCACACTCAATTGTGATTTTTGTTCAACAGGAAAACAAGGGTTTAACCGCAACATGACGGCGGATGAAATCATCGGCCAATTGTGGGTTGCAGTACGTAGTTTGTCGCAGCAAGCAGGATTGCACGATCATGGCGTAACCAATGTGGTCATGATGGGCATGGGTGAACCGCTATTAAATTTTGATCCTGTCGTCAGCGCAATGAATATTATGCTGGATGATTTTGGCTATGGACTTTCTAAGCGTCGAGTGACACTCAGTACGGCGGGTGTCGTTCCCGCGATGCGTGAATTACGTAAAGTGAGTGATGTGGCTCTAGCTGTTTCGCTGCACGCACCCAATGATGAATTGCGCAATATACTCGTACCACTCAATAAAAAATATCCTCTAAAAGAACTCATGCAAGTCTGTAAAGATTATTTTAAAGAAGATAAACGACGCTATGTCACAATGGAATACGTGATGCTGGCAGATGTAAACGATACCCCAGAACACGCTCGTCAATTAATTCGCTTGTTAAATGGCGTTCGTGCAAAAGTGAATTTAATTCCTTTCAATCCTTTCCCCAATACTATTTATCAACGCTCTGATGCAAAAACGATTGATCACTTTCGTGAAATGCTGATGAACGCGGGAATTAATGCCATTACCCGAAAAACCCGAGGGGAAACCATTGACGCTGCCTGTGGACAATTAGTAGGTCAAGTCAAAGACCGCACTCGCCGCAGTGAACGTCATCGCGCTCGAATAGCATCTATTCCCCAATAAACCGTCATCCCCGAATGCTTTTATCGGGGACCTGTTTACAAGTAAAAAGAATCCCAATAAAAGCATTTCAGTGCCGGGATTTACTTGGCGAGCAATAAATTATATGCTTTATCATACAAATACGTATCAAACTCATTATCGGAATCAGCATGGCGGATCGCATTAATCAAGATTATTCCTTAGGAGGCTTCGGCGAACGCTTAAAAGCTGCTCGAGAAGCATTGAATTTATCACAAAAAGACGCAGCTCTCAGGCTGCATTTAAATCCTGAAATCTTACAAATACTCGAAACGGAAAATTTTGAAAAAGCGCCACCTGTCACGTTTTTACGGGGTTATTTGCGCTCTTACGCGCGATTACTTAATTTTAAAGACGACGATATTAATGCGGCTTTAACACAATCTGCTTTTGAATCTCAGACCAGTCCGCTGGTCACACCTGTTTTACCGCGCCCTACTATGCAGCAAATGGGGGATCGGTATGTTCAATGGATCTCGACCGCTGTGGTTCTTGGGTTATTTGTTTTTGTGGGCGTTTGGTGGGGATTACATTCTTCCGCATCGAACACAGCCAATACATTAGCACGCACACCTGCACCGCAACCTGCCGCTATCCCTGCTGCAGCTCCTCCTGCTCCCCCCATTCAATCAGTCAGTACTCATTCGCCAACCCCACCCCCTGTGGCAGAAATACCTGCTGCCGGAACACAACCTGCGCCTAACAATTTGGCGACGACACAACAACCCGCTGCACCCACAACAACGACTTTGCCTCCGTCAAATCCTGCTAATCCTCCTGTTGCAGCAACCGCTTTACCTGCTGGTATTCCAAGCGCTCCTTTGATGACACCCATCGATCCCGCCTTACAGCCAACTGTTGCCGAGGATGATTCTCCCAAAAAGCGACGACATCATCGACAAGACAATAATGTCTCGGGATTTGCTATGGCATTACCCGAACCCGGATTATAATTTCATGTAGGGGCACGGCGTGCCGTGCCCGTGATTTCGAGCAAACGCCGCTAGGGCACGGCACACCGTGCCCCTACACACTATTTTTAAACAATCATTCTTCTTTAAGGTATCTATGGCTACTTTGATTCAAGCAATTCGCGGCATGAATGATCTTTTGCCCTCCGAAACATCTATTTGGCAAATGGTAGAAAACACGCTACGCCAAGTATTACAAAGTTACAGTTATCAAGAAATCCGTTTTCCGATCCTGGAAAAAACAGAATTATTTAAACGTTCGATTGGCGAAGCAACCGATATTGTTGAAAAAGAAATGTATACCTTTCTCGATCGCAACAATGACAGCCTAACCTTGCGACCCGAAGGCACAGCTTGTTGCGTACGCGCCGGTATCGAGCATGGTTTGTTATACAATCAAGTACAACGCTTATGGTATATGGGCCCTTACTTTCGCCATGAACGCCCACAAAAAGGTCGTTATCGTCAGTTTTATCAATGCGGCGCGGAAATGTTTGGTGTGGATACGCCGGATGCAGATGCAGAATTGATTTTACTCAGTGCCAAACTACTCGAACGCTTAGGTTTAAAATCTTCCGTCAAACTGGAAATTAATTCACTTGGATCAACTGCCGCACGCGCAATCTATCGCGAACAGTTAGTAAATTATTTATCACAGCATGAAAATCAATTAGATGAAGATTCACGTCGTCGATTAACCACCAATCCTTTACGCATTTTGGATAGTAAAAATCCGGCAATGCACGCGATCTTAGCCGATGCGCCGCAACTCTCAGATTATCTCGATGAAGAATCCCAACACCATTTTGCACAATTGCAACATTATCTAACGCACGCAGGGATCGCCTTTACTGTTAATACACGATTGGTACGCGGTTTAGATTATTACACAAAAACTGTTTTTGAATGGGTCACCACGGACTTGGGTTCACAAGGGGCTGTGTGTTCGGGTGGACGATATGATAATTTGGTTGAACAACTCGGCGGCAAAGCCACCCCCGCACTCGGTTTTGCAATTGGCATGGATCGCATTGTGCTATTAATGCAGCAAATTCATGCAGAATTGCCGGTGAATACACCGCATATTTATTTTATTTCTGAAGGTGTGGATGCATTCCAATGTGCGTTGACGCTCGCTGACCAATTACGCGATGCCCTGCCTTCCTTACGCATCCAAACTCACTGCGGTGGCGGAGCTTTAAAAAATCAATTTAAAAAAGCCGACAAAAGCGGCGCACGTTTTGCATTGGTGTTAGGGGAACAAGAGTTACAAGCACAAACCATCGGCATTAAATTTTTACGGGAAGACTTGCCACAAGCGATGGTGAAGCAAGATGAAATAGTGGAGTTTTTTAAACAAAAAACCTAATCAAAATGTGGGGCCTCTTTGTAGGGGACAAACATTTTTTGCAATGCCGCCGGGCATGGCACGCCATGCCCCTACAGCGGAACCATGTAGGGTGGATTAGATGCGTTTTTTGCATCGTAATCCACCAAATCTAAATAGGGTCTGTTGACAATTGGTTTGGCCGGTTTAAAAAGCGGTAGAATCGGCTAAAATTTCCGCAAATGTTCGTTAAATAGCGGTGCTATTCGCCTCACATTTGCGAAAATTTTATCTCGATTCCCCGCTTTTTAAACCGGCCAAACCAATTGTCAACAGACCCTAGCAACACATCTTACTTAAGGTAATCGTTGAACCTCTATTCCATTTGCTTTCACCACACCCTCTTCTACCGTAATGGCCGTCACATAATCCGTTTTATCTTGGGTAATGATACCGCGCTGAATTAATACCGCTAATTGCTGCTTTGTTTGCTCTGCAGGAGAAGGTCCTTGTGTGGCAGTAGAGTGCGGTGAAAAATCTGTGATCAGTTGGTTAAGCAAGGCACTAGCCACACGTAAATCCGCTTTGGCTTTTACTTTTTTCGGAATTTCTTGCACCTCTTTAATCGCTTGAGGCCACATCGCTTCCGCCTTGAGTGAAAGTGGACCATAAGATGTATTCAGTGCTAACTCTTCTTTAAACAACGTTTGGGTTGTGATGAGCGATGGCAATAATGTCGTCACTTGTTGCTGATATTGTTCTGGTGTAAATAAAGTGGGATTGTCTTTAAAGTGATTAACCGTATCCACTAAATTAACTAAAGCTTGCGTGCTGATATTTTGGAATGCCAAATTATTATGAAGCTGCGAAATTTGCCAGGCATTCGATAAGATTAACTGCTCCGCCGCGAATTGAAAATTAGCATCGTAAAAATGGGGTGTAGCAGCGCCAAATAAATAAGCAAGCTTAAGATTTTTAGCTTCTAAAGTTGAAGCATTACTCGCGTCAATCAACGTAATTCCGGGAAAAGTAAGATCATAAGCGCCCTTCCATAATCCACCCACATCGGGGGAGATACTGTATTTGAGCTGTGCTTCTTGAATAGCGAGAGAAAGCCCCTTACCCTTTGCAGAAAAAGCACCTAACGTCATATCGGTTGTGACTTTTTGTAAACGCCGCCCCTGCATTTTAAAATCCATGGACCCATTTAACCCCTGCCATACTGTATCCACCGTGTTGGGGATACTCATATTAAAAACCGGCGTCTTGATGTGGCTCAGATAGTCGCCACTCAAGGTTGCGATCATATTGCTTTCCACAACACCCTGGGTATTCGCTTGGGTACCCAACAAAATGGCTTCAATTGCTGCAGGTAAATGAATATTGCTGCGTATGGTTGCCAAAGCAATCACTAAACGATGATTGCCTGCATCGTAAGCAAGGGGACCGTGAGAAATGGATTGCTCTAAAATGATAGTTGGCGTTGTATAAGTGGATTCTTTACCCATCGCCGCTTGCGTAACAGCGACTTTCGCTTTTGAATGTAGCCAGCCTTGTTGATAGTCCATTATTTTAATATTCACTGCTTTATTTGTTTCCAGTGCCTTCACGAAATGGTAATAATTTTTTTTAAAGAAAAATCCATCTATCCATGGAGTTGCGGCTAAAACGGCTAGGATAATGACGCCACTACTTACAACGCGACCGATACGCATATTGAGCTCCTTTATTGATGGCTTCAGTATACTTTTTTGGCGTCCTTTCTGCTATCTCGTGATAGGTTGATTGTGGGTTGTACGCTGCATTTTGCCCACTCTCCATTTATTCTGCCTACAGCGTGCCCCATGGTTGTTTTAAAAAACAGAGAATTGAGATAAAATCAGCCCAAATTTACGGCCGTTTGATTTGAAAGGAGCGCCTCTTTGACCGACTATTTGACCGAACAAGAACAGATCCAACAATTAAAAAATTGGATTAAACAATATGGATTGACCATCTTAGCGGGTATTATTTTAGCGTTGGCGCTGACCTCTGGTTGGCGGTATTGGCAAAGCTATCGCAACAAAATCTTAAGCCAAGCGTCTGTCGTTTATGATGAAATGTTAGCGTTGCGCGCGCAAAACAATAGCGAAGGCGCAAGTATTCAAGCAGAGAAATTATTAAGCCATTATCCCAAAACGCCTTATGCACAAATGGCCGCCCTGATGTTGGCACGTGAAGCCGTGTTCAAAAAAAATTATGCGGCAGCATCCGACCAATTGCATTGGGTCTTAGATCATAGCAAAGATGCTGAGCTTCGTGAAATTACGCGTATTCGATTAGCCCGCTTGCTCATCACTGAGAAAAAATTTGACACCGCATTGGATGTATTAAAAAAATTAGATGATAAAAATTTTATTGGTTTGGTCAATGAAGTTCGTGGTGACGCGTATATTGCACAAAACGACGCGAATGCCGCGCGTAATGCCTATCATCTCGCTCTTTCAGAAATACCGAATGCTGAAATTGCCCGCCCTCTATTACAAATGAAATACGATAATTTAGCGGTAGAAAATAATCAAACATCTTAAAAAAACACCGCACTCAAGTCCATCACAGGAACCTTTATGAAATTAAAATTCATTAAAAATTTAGCTGTTGCTTCTTTTTTTGTAGTATCGCTCAACGCTTGCAGTACGTTTTTTGATAAAGACAATACACCAACCCCCTCTCCTCTCGTTGACTTTACACAACAAGTGCCCGTGAAATCACTGTGGTACAAAGGGACAGGCCGCGGGGCAAATCTGAAATTAGCACCGACTCTTTCTGGCAATACCATTTTCACTGCTAGCCAAAATGGCGTTGTGTCAGCTAATGATAGCCTGACCGGTAAATCATTTTGGCAAACCAACACCGGTTCTGATATCACGGGCGGCACTGCAGTCGATGCAAACTATGTGTATGTAGGCGGCCGTGAAGGGAATGTCTATGCCTTGAACCAAGCCAACGGTTCCATCGCTTGGAAAGCCACTTCATCGAGTGAAATTTTAGCGCCAGCCGCTTCCAATGGTAATACTGTTTTAGTGAAAACCATTGACGGTCGTGTTACTGCGTTTTCCACCGCGGATGGACACGAATTATGGAAGTACCAAGAAACAGAACCCAGTTTAATTTTACGTGGTTCGAGCGCCCCACAAATTGCGCGAGGCTCGGCTATCGTCGGTTTTGAAAATGGCGATCTCGTTAAATTAACATTGAACAATGGCAGAGAAGAATGGCAGCGCACGATTGCTGACGCACAAGGTCTTTTTGCGATTCAACGCATGATTGATATCGATGCAGACCCCATCATTCTTGGCAACCGCGTGTATGCGGCAACCTATCAAGGTCGGATTGCGGCATTGGATTTATCGTCCGGTGAGGAACTTTGGAACCATGATATTTCGTCCTATTCGGGCATTGCAGCCAATGGCAGCAGCGTCTTTGTATCGGACGCCAAAAGCCATGTATGGGCATTTAATGCAAATGGCGGCGCACTCCGTTGGGAGCAAACCAAATTAGAAGCGCGCACGATTACAGGCCCAGCCCTCATCGGCAATTATGTCGTGGTGGGTGATGCGGAAGGTTATTTGCACTGGATGAATCAACAAGACGGACACTTTGTAGCACGGACTCGGGTTAACAGCTCGGGTATTTTAGCAGCACCGATTGTTAAGCAAAATGTATTATATGTTTACACGAAAGATGGGCATGTAGCGGCTTATACGGTTGGTTAATTCGAGATTTTTGGTGGACATGCTGTATTTTGTCCACCAGACAAACATAAACAAGAGGCAACATGTTACCCGTTATCGCAATCGTCGGCCGTCCGAACGTCGGCAAATCTACTTTATTTAACTGCCTAACCCGCTCGCGCGACGCTTTGGTATCCGATTTCCCCGGCATGACACGCGACCGCCAATATGGCGAAGCCAATATTCATGGACGACGCTTTATTATTATTGATACAGGCGGAATCACCGAAGAGAAAGAAGATCTTGATTTATTAATGGCAGACCAATCGTTACAAGCGATTGAAGAAGCCGATAAAGTGATTTTTTTAATGGATGCGCGCGCAGGTTTGACCGCATCTGATCTCACGATTGCAGAAAAATTACGCGGCAAAAATAAGCATATTTTTTTAGTCCTGAATAAAGCAGAAGGACTCGATCCTACGATCGCTGCAGCCGATTTTTTTCGTTTAGGATTCGGTGAACCTTATACCATTTCAGCAGCACACGGTAGCGGATTGCAAAATCTAGTTACTGCCCTACTCCCTGAAGAACCTGAACCCACCCCCGATGCATCCGTTACCGGCATTAAATTAGCTCTTGTCGGTCGCCCGAATGTTGGCAAATCAACCTTGACCAATCGCATGTTAGGTGAAGAACGTGTGATCGTATTTGATCAACCGGGCACAACACGCGACAGTATTTTTATTCCCTTAACGCGTTTTGACCAACAATATACGTTGATTGACACCGCCGGTGTTCGTCAGCGCGGGAAAGTTTTTGAAACAACAGAAAAATTTTCTGTTGTAAAAACCCTACAATCCATTGAAGCTACGCACGTTGTTTTGTTCGTGATGGATGCGCGAGAAGGGATAACGGAACAAGATTTACGCTTGTTGGGTTTTGTCATTGACAGCGGCAAAGCGCTCGTCATTGCCATTAATAAATGGGATGGTATGTCGCATGAAGAAAAAGAAAAAACGCGCGAATCCATTGATCGACGCTTGAATTTTGTACCCTATGTGCGTATTCATTTTATTTCTGCATTGCATGGTTCGGGCGTAGGAACGTTATTTGATTCAGTACAAGAAGCTTATGAATCCGCCAATAAAAAATTATCTACCCCTAAATTAACTAAAATTTTGCAAGAAGCCGTTATTCAACATACCCCGCCAATGGTACAAGGCCGACGTATTAAATTGCGTTACGCGCATGCTGGCGGCAGCAATCCGCCCCGCATTATTATTCATGGTAACCAAGTAGATTCCTTACCAGATTCTTATCGACGTTTTTTAGCTAACACATTTCAAACGCGTTTGAAATTAATGGGCACCCCTGTGCGGATTGAAGTAAAAGGCGGTGAAAATCCATTTCGGCATAAAAGAAATACGCTAACGCCACGGCAACAACAGAAAAAGAAACGGTTGATTCGACATATTAAGAAATAAGGGTTGCACGCCACCACTTTCGGATATTGAATGCCAGCATGCGTTTAGCTGGCATCCAGTACGACCTTAGCTGATCAATAATGCTAGTCAGAAACATCTCTATTTAATTTTTGGTTTTTATTCCATGGACAAATTGCTATCAATTCGACTCTGACGTGGGGTAACGTCTGGTTTCTTTTCTTCTTCGTCAAGCTCCAGAGCAACACTGCGTCGTGGAGAAAAGAATCCACCCGTAGCTGGACTGGGTGCTGAACTTTGGCTTTGATCTTGACTTTCTTTTATTAGTTTTTGACGAGTGGGTTGCAATGAAGCTGGCTTGTTATCTGCGACATCAATCACATAAGAAGCGATAAGGTTCGCAAGATCTCTGTTTCCTACGCCTAATAAATTATTGCCATCTACAGATATTAACAGGCCTTTACCTTGTGTTGCGTCTTTTCCCAAAACCGCTAATTCGCCCGTGGTATCCTGTTTCTGATGGATAAAGTTACGATAAATGTTTAATCGTTCGCCCCACGCCGCACCGTTTGCCAGATAACCCAAAATAGACCCTGTATTTAGCTTAAACAAAGCCTCAATGCCTCGCTTATTTTCGGGTGTTACAGGAATTAAGCCTTTAAAATCCTTACGTAAGGGAGAATGTAATTCTTCAATATCAGAATCATCATCCTGATTAAGGGGAGTAAAACGAAAAAGCAGCCAATTAGTTAGCTGTAAATCATCCTCTTTAAGTCCAGAGGTTTCGCCCTGTACGGCATATTTTTGCGTAACAATTGAGCTACTATAAAAGTTAGTTTCTAATGCTTGCTCTAAAACAATTGCTAAAATGCGTTTTTTCAATTCTGGATCATTAAGACGATGAGGCAAGTTAATCAAATAATCCGTCTCGTTGCTTTCTACATTGGGTAAATTACCTCGGTATACCCATCCGTGACGTGAAACCACACAATAAGTTCGATCAACAGCAGATAAGTAAATCTTGTCTCGTTTCTCGTCGTATTGATATGGGGCTGACAGTAATTCGAGTTCATATTCATCATAAGCAGACTCATCCCATTTTGAATACGTGATTATTTTTATATCCTTTTTGTCTATACAGTATGAGCGATCAGCTTTCGGAATAAAAATGGGCATCATTGAGCAGCTAGCAGACAGGATATCCAGATCCAGGCTATAGTTGGTGGACTCTGGGCTGGCATCTAACTTACTCATAAAGGAGTCGATTTTTCCCTTCTCACTGGTTTTTTGATTAAAAGGTATAATCTCGAGTGTCGCTAACTCTTTTTTAAGTTGCCTTATTTTATGTTTATAAAATAAATGTACGCCAGCCACTATAGGTGAAGCAACGAATGTCAGAATTCCTGCTAGCAATACACGCGGGAGGTGCAATGATAGAATTACAATAGCCAGGAAAGTTTGGGTGAAAGGTAATTTCTTACCTAACTTAACTAAAGAAACTTGTACTATACGTATTATTAAAGGAAAAATTAAAATATCAATCAATCCCGTGCTTCTATGTTGTTCCGTTTTCAAGGTACTACTCAATATCACTGGCGGATGTGCATTTACCCCGGGCAAAAAATATTTCCCTAACAAAACCTCTAGAGTGTCGTGCATTCGTTGTAAAAATGTCGAACGATAAATACGCGGCATCAACTCCCTTCTTTCATCCATGATTAATGAAAATGGATTAAGGCTGTCAAAACCCATAAATTTTTGTAATCTTTTTTTGATACGCGTAAGCATAAAAACCTTTATTTTATAGCAATAATCGACTAGATCTTACACACTTACTCTTAAGAAATTCTTAATTCCGCAGAAATTTGCTCAATAGAAATAGGAAAACTCTTTTAGGGACAAAATTTCAATTCTTTGATTATTTTTATTCATTTTTTCTTGAAACGGACTAATTAAGCTGTGCACGATAAAAATCTAGGAAGGGTATGAGCGGTTCAGCAGTAAGAAGTTAATTTAAAAAAATAGCTTATCGTAGAGAAACAAGATAGTGAATACCCACATTAAGAACTGGAATAAAATTTTGTTGAATCTTTATTTAAGAAGATACGAGTAAATAAATAGCAGCGGGCTTAGACTTCATTTTGTTAAGGAAATTATGTAGTATTAAGTACACAAAAAAATAGGGCAACTCAGAGAGTTGCCCTTTAATATAAAAAATACAAATGAATCAACATGCATCCTTACATACAAACCATCCCTGGACACGCAAAACGAGGAGTGGTTGAAGAAATCCTTTCAGTCACCGTAGCTAGTCATTAGCTGATGCCTATTATCTATGAAACAAATTTCAATAACAGGTCAGTTAAGCACTTTTTTAGTAAAAATATTACAAGCTTCATGAGTAAATTGTTATTAATCAATAAATTAAATGAATACTCAGGCTAATGTTTCCGTCATGTCTCACAAACTTTGTAGGATATGTCTCACAAATATGTGTGTGAATTGGCCATGACCAACCCTTAGTGATCAAATTAGCGACTATTTGACGAAGAACATGAAGCAACACCATGAGAAAAAGCTTCATGAAATGAGTGCGGCGGGGGAACTAAAATTGATTTTTTAATTAAAAACAATAACTTGCAGTGACTTTTGAATACTGCAAAGACGCTTGCATTAGGAGGGTTTTTACTTTAATCTTAACAAAAAAAAACGGGCAACTTATTCAGTTGCCCCAATATGCTCAACTTAGGTATAGCAGTCCTTGCTAAATAACCCATCCATGGCATACAAAACGAGGAGTGGTTGCAAGAATCCTTTCAGTAACCGCTGTCATCCTTGACAGACTTCATTCTAACAAAATGTATTTACGAATAACCCTTTGTAATTACAGTATAAATTTGAAGTCTGTCCCAAGGATTTCTGAAATAATCAATATATTCAGCCAGTTATAAAAAATTAGCGCTTAAGATTCTCTTAAATCTTCTTTTATAAAAAGCATTTCAGTGACATAAACTAGGGTAATTATCTTACAAGATAGCCGGGCAATCACGTCGTTTTCTGCTTAAAAACAATTTGTTGGGAGATAATTTTTCTATTTTTATTGAAGTAGCATGTCGTTCATTAACCACCTATTTTTGTTTGAAAGGTTGTTTTAAGGGGGCTTTTTTAAAAAGTCACTGTAGAAAATAGCTACACTATTTATTGTTTCCCCCATTCGCCCTTCGGACACACCTTCTCTGCCGGGAAGGCGAACGAAGCGATTTTTTAAATGAAACCTACTCGTGGGAAAATCGTCCGTTCTTATGTATAAAAGTAGGGGATTAGATGCGTTTTTTGCATCGTAATCCACCAAACATGGCTGCGTTTGATTACATTTTCCTCTAAAAATCAGCGGGTAGACTTGCAAGAGTTGTGGATAATACGATAGGGGAAAGATGATAGGTGAATCAGAGAAAAAAATGCATCTAATCTCTAATCCACCCATTTTGATTTACACACGCGCGCTCTTACTCGGAGAGAGCTGCTTCTTTTCTATCAATAAAGTTAGGCAGCATCACATTCAGTTCCAAAATTGAACAACCATCTTGGCGCTCAAGTTCAATTTTGACGTCTTCTTTATTGATGTTGACATATTTTGCAATTACATCAATTAAGTCTCTTTGCATTGCGGATAAATAATCGGGTTTATCACGTGTTACACGCTCGTGCGCGATAATAATTTGCAACCGCTCTTTCGCGACCTTAGCCGATTTTCGCGGGCGCTTAAAATAATCCACTATCTTAGAAAATTGGGCTTGAATACTCATACGGCCTCCTTGTCCTTGAAACTGAACATACGTTTCAACCAGTGTGCTTTCTCTTCGATAAAACGATGGGGTACATTTTGGCCGAGAAAACGAGAAATCGCATCAGCATAGGCTTGTCCTGCATCACTTTCTCTATCTAAAATGACAGGATCGCCCGCATTGGATGCGCGTAACACTGCAGGTGATTCTGGGATAACGCCTAGTAAGGTGATCGCAAGGATTTCATTCACGTCATCGATACTCAACATATCGCCTTTCGCAACACGCTTGGGGCAATAACGTGTTAACAATAAATGTTCCGTAATAGGTTCGCGCCCCTCTTCCGCGCGCTTCGTTTTGCTCGATAATAATCCTAACATGCGATCAGAATCTCGTACGGAAGACACTTCTGGATTGGTGACAACCACAGCGTGATCAGCAAAATACATAGCCAATTGCGCGCCGCGCTCAATGCCAGCAGGCGAATCACAAACAATGTAATCCATGGTTTTCTTTAATTCGTCTAAGACTTGACCCACACCTTCGAGCGTCAATGCATCTTTGTCACGTGTTTGAGATGCAGGTAAAATGTATAAATCATTAACGTGTTTATCGCGGATGAGTGCTTGGTTGAGATTCGCTTCGCCTCGAATCACATTGACGAAATCGTAAACGACACGTCGTTCGCAACCCATAATTAAATCAAGATTTCGTAATCCAATATCAAAATCGATCACGACTGTTTTAAAACCCCGTTCTGCTAAGCCGACGGCGATGGATGCACTCGTCGTGGTTTTGCCAACACCACCTTTTCCGGATGTTACTACGATTATTTGCGCCACTTTGCGTCCCTCACAGTTAAGAAATCGTCTCAATGCGTACTTGCTGGTTATCCAAATAAACTTGCATCATACCATGACTTTCTTGGTGTAGCTGCATGTCTTCTTTGGTTAAATAAAATCCTGCAATGGAAATTAATTCCGCTTTGAGACTATGGCAAAAAATGCGGGCTTCTGTATTACCTTGCACACCCGCTAATGCACGACCACGTAAGGGTCCATACACGTGAATATGCCCGTCTGCCAATAATTCGGCACCCGCGCTGACGGGTGCTGTCACAATAAGATCCGCCTCTTTTGCATAGACTTGCATGCCGGAACGAATGGGAGTCGTCACCAATTTAGTGGCAGGTCTTTCTATTTTCTTTTTTGAATGCTCAGACTGGGTTAACTTGCCCACACTTAAGATAGGCAACCCTGCCGCTTCTGCTGCGGCTAATTGTTCTGGGCCGCCATTACGCACACCGATGGGTACTAATTTTTGCTGCGCAAGAATTTCTTTTAGGCGAATAAAATTAATATCACCTAATGTTTTGACTTTTTCTAAATCAATAATGAGTGGGGCGCCCAGAAAAAAAGTGGGAGCGCTGTTTATGATTTCGGTCAATTCTTTTTGCAGTGCGTCTAAATCATAACGCGCGATTTGCATGATAGTGCAAGGTGCAAAACTGGTTTTAAATTGAAAACACGTGTGTCGATTGATCAGTAAACTGGTGGCAGTCATATCACTCTCGCATAGTCATGGCATTGTTGCATAATGGGAAAAATAAATTTAATCCCTAAAATTTTCAAACTGTACTGGCAACTCTAATTTAGCTTCGCGCAAAAAAGCAATTGCTGCTTGAAGATCATCCCGTTTTTTACCCGTTACCCGCACTTGATCACCCTGAATGGCGGCTTGGACTTTCAAACCACTTTCTTTAAGGAGTTTTACAATTTTTTTCGCTTTTTCAGCTTCAATGCCTTGTTTAACTTCGACAAGTTGCCGTGCTTCATTTAATTTAACATCGGCGTCTTTATACTCAAGTGAGCGAATATCGATTTGCCGCTTTGCCATTTTGTTGCGCAAGATTTCATCTAGCTGCTTTAATTGGAAATCGGTTGGCGCGATAAGGGTGATCGTATTTTTGCTCAGCTCAATGCGAGCATCACTTCCTTTAAAATCAAACCTCGTGCCAATTTCACGATTGGCTTGATCCACAGCATTAGTCACTTCATGGTTATCAATTTTAGAAACAACATCAAACGATGGCATGAGCTCTTTCTCCTTGGGATTTATAGTCGATTAAATCATGAATAGTGACCATTTTAATGTGATATTTTTCAGCAAATTGTTTTAAATACGGTAAACGCGCCATTTCACCATTGGGTTGCATAATCTCACAAAGCACCGCAGCAGGCACTAACTCTGCCAATTGAACTAAATCGACACTGCCCTCGGTATGGCCTTGTCGCATCAAAACCCCGCCTTCCCGTGCGCGTAGTGGAAAAACATGACCCGGTGTCGAAATATCCTGGGTTGTTGATTGAGGATTGACTGCCACTTGAATGGTGTGTGCTCGATCCTGCACCGACACACCCGAAGTCACCCCTCGTCTCGCTTCAATGGAAACGGTGAATTGTGCTTGATCGGTTGCATTATTACGCTCAGGCTGCAAAGGAAGCTCCAAACGCTCAACAATTTCAGGCGCTAAAGCAAGACAGACAATACCGCGTGCCTGCGTAATCATAAAATTAATCGCATCCGGTGTTATTTTTTCTGCCGCCATAACAAGATCGCCTTCTTGCTCTCGATTTTCATCGTCGATCAAAATAACCATGCGGCCAGCACGTAACTCCTGAACCGTTTCGACAATAGAGATGAATGGGGACATGCAAACAACCTCAAAAAGAGATCATTCTAATATAAAAATGATTTCTTCTAAATTGAAAATCTAGGGTCTGTTGACAATTGATTTGGCCGCTTTTTAAACTGGCCAAACCAATTGTGAACAGACCCTAACGTAGGGGTGGATTAGGTGCGTTCTTTGCACCGTAATCCACCATTCTAGCGCCGCATCGGTGGATTACGGTGCAAAGAACGCACCTAATCCACCCTACGTTTTATTTTTATAATATAGGATTTCACAGACAGCATCGTTGCCGACTTGCCGCCAAGCAACATCGGCATCCGAAATATTCAGTGAAAAATCATTATCGAAAGCATTTAAACCTAATCCCACCCAACGCGGCGCTACATAAATCAGCATTTTTTGTACTAATTTTTCTCTAGCAAAAGCAGAAAAACACGTACCGCCCGCTTCAACCCATAAATCATGTACCCCATCTTGACCGATATGATCGATGACTGATGGAAGAGATAATTGGTTTTGTTGTGTTTCGATCGCAATGCAACGAATATTTTTTTGTTGGTATTTTTCTATGTGTTCGGCAGCTACCGTTTTTGCATGAAACAAGGTGAGGGACTTGGCGGTCGTTAAAACGGTTGCAGTTAATGGCAAAGTTAATTCGCGATCGAGAATATAAAGTGGTTTGGCAATGATTTCTTTTTGCCGCACATTCATCTGTGGATCATCGTGGATAATGGTTTTTACGGTGGTTAGAATTGCATCGCTTTGTTTACGATATAAATAGGTCAATTCTTTTACTTCAGGTCCGGTGATTGAGAGAGGACTTCCGGTTGAATGCGCAATTTTACCATCTAAACTTAAGGCGATTTTTGCTGTGACAAACGGTTTTTTTGTTTGATGCCAATAGAAGTAACTTCTATAAAATTCATTTATTTCAGGGAGAGGATGGTAGTCATACTGAATAGATTGCGCGGACAAAATGGTTTTACTTTTCGCCTTAATGAGTGGATTAGGATCGTGAAAACCATACACCACGCGGCGAATACCTGCTTGAATAATCGCATCGGTGCAAGGAGGTGTTCTTCCCCAATGGCAGCAAGGTTCAAGTGTTAGGTACAGAGTTGCGCCAATAGCTTTTCCTTGCAATTGATTGAGCGCAACCACTTCAGCATGCGAATGGCCTGCCCCTTCGTGATAGCCTGTTGCAAGGATTTCTCCCGCTTCGCTGACAATCACTGCGCCAACAGAAGGGTTTGGTGCACAAAAGCCGCGTTGTTGCTGCGCCAATGTTAAGGCTTGCATTAGAAAAGTTGTATGGTTGCTCATGTTTTTCAACACAAATGAAAAATTTTTAAAAGAATAAATATTACCACAATGAGAAAAAAAGGTAGCTAATGTATTTCCACAAGGAAGGAGCTAAGCCACAGCCCTGATAGGATGTCACTACAACAATTTTAATAGGTAATACTTTGTAGCAGCATGAAAGTCCGAATGCTTGCTCGGTTACCTTTCTTTTATTATATGGATAAAATATGCTCTTTTATTTAAATAATGAAAAATAATAACCCCTGTTACCTGTAATTTTATCAGAAACTTACCCCTATTTTAAATTTACAAGTGCATTTTTACGTTGTATTGTACTGGCAACTATAAATTATGATGTTTTTTAAAATCATAAAGAAAGGCTTATTCATAAACATACAAACAAGGATATTATTATGACAATGGTTAGAGCTAAAAATTTTATTGAGACAGTGAAAGGATTCGATAAAAATACCCCGAGAAAACAAATAGAAGAACAACTAAGAATATCTTTTCAAGCCCACCATACGTCTGTTTTTTATCGAAAAAAACCAAAAATAACTGATCCAGATATAACTGGAACAACGGCCTTGATCGAAGCAGTTAAAATAGGAAATTTTGATGCAGTTGATGTAATTTCAACATATATCACTGATGCAGAATATGCAAACCATGTGACGCACAAAGATTGCACCAGAAAAAGTGCTATGGATTATTATGGTCAATTAACAGAAAAAGATCGCAGAATAGAAACCAGGCTATCACTAAAAGATGCTGACCTATCTCGAGTAACACCTGTTGCTAACTCAGTAGAAACACGTGCAATAAGTCCATCTGTTAGTACAAAAAAAGTCTTAACGGCAACCCTAGAGCAAAAGGAACCTTCTTCAAGTGAAAGCTTAAATAGATTATTGCATCAATCTATCAACTGTGTTGATCAAGAAGGTTTTTTAGAATTACTTACATTCATAATCAATTATGAACGTAAAAAACTTGAGCAAAAACAAGATAAAATGTCTCTAATTCCTAATATTTGCAAAGGCATATTATTGACTGCAGCGAAAGAGAACAACTTTAAAGTAATTGAATTTCTAGTCTCAGAAGATGCATGTAAGAAACTTCACATAAAAAGTCCAACTGTTATTTGGAATACTCTTCTACATTTATGTATAGGCAATAAAAATTTACCCGATGAAATGCAACCCCAAGAAAAATATGCCTTTATAAAATATTTTTTGTCATTAGCGATCCAATTAAAAAGTGGGGTTTTTGCACGCTGCTCTGCAGACATCGAAACTCAAATCAAAGTCATTATCGCTCAAGATCTGTCTACAGGTGAGCTACAAAAGCAATTTAATCAAGCAAAAATGATTGCTTCTCATGGACGCGCCATAAGCGATCCCGGTCTTGCTGCGGCCAATGGACATTTCAAACAACATCATCGAACTGCCGATAAATCTGCTGATCTTTCTTCTGCTTCAGACAGGAGTCAATCACCCTCGCACGATTCTCGGACAGCCTCACCCTAATTTATTCAAAGAAAGGCTCTGGAGTAATAGCCACTAAAACCAGAGCCTCTCCTTTAATTAGTAAGATTTTGACAAAAATAGAAAAAGCTTCATAAGATTTTTAATTTATTTTAAAAAAGCGTATTATCAGAGAAATTAATTTAGCGGCTTGAGATGGAGCTCTAAATTATAAGTTAGGAATGTCTTTTTTTAACATACAAACAAGGATCTCATTACATGAATACTCGTGAAGCAAAGGCAGAAATTATATTATCTGATGCTCTAATATCAAAATCTCCAGCCGATAATTTTGATAACATTATAAATTATATATCTGAAATAAATAAACTTGGTGACAAAGGGGATTCAATTTGGACAATTTTTCTAGATAAAATGCTTGAGAAAATGCAAAAAGGCGGACTTAGCTCCGAAGACAATAAGGATAACAAAGCCTTATACGACTTTATAAAAAGATTTGCTGCACTAGCTAAAGCTTGTGGAAAAGAACATGTCTTTGAAACCCATGCCTCATGGCAAAGCACTTATCGTAATCAGTTTGTTTTAGAAGCTGCAACGCGTAATAATCTAGATGTGCTTCAAATGTTTGACTCCGAAGGAAAGATATTCAAAATTTCAGGCTCTGTGCAGGAATACACTAAGAGCTTTCATAATAACTTTTTCTCAAACAAAGAAAATTCCAGATCGGGTTCTATGTCGTCGCCTCAACTTAGTTCGGGTGCAGCAAGCTCGATACATTCGACTCGCCCAAAAAAGACCCTAACATAGGGATAATGCTTTTTACATAAAAATGCTTCAAGAGTACTTTCTCGTAATTTTCAGCGAGAAAACTTTTGAAGCATAGCTTCGCCAAGGATTTGGGTTTATAAAAAATAGCAAAAGATTGTTTTTTATTTTTAATCCAAGCGAGGAGATTTTTATGTTGGTATTTTTCTATGTGTTCCGCTGCTACCGTTTCTACATGAAACAAGGTGATGGACTTAGCAGTGGTTAAAAGATTAGATGCTAGCCAAAAGTATGTCAGCATGCCGTTGAGTACAAATTGGTCAGCTTTCGCCAATTTACTGTGTATCTTTTAATTAGGAGCGTTTATATGGAACGCATATTGGTTTAGGAAGAGGAGGAGGCGGCGGAAGAGTAAGAGTACCAGAAATAGGAAGTGCTATCAGAACTGAAGCGCCCTCTTGTTCTCTATTTTTAAATTTAACTATCCCACCTAACTCTTTAATCCGATTTGCAATAAGGGGTATTCCAACTCTACAGCCACCAAATAAGCCAACTTTTCTAGTTGGACTGATTTCTTCATAAGTAAAAAAACTTGACTTAGGCTTATCAGAAAAACCGTAACCATTATCTTTTATTTTAATGATAACCTTATTTTTTTGTTTTTTTACAATAACGTTTAAAGTTAACGCTGTTTGAGTTAAAGTATCTTTTTTAGCAAAACTATCGAATGAATTTTTAACTATTTCTGAAACAACTACCCAGGGAAGCCTCTGTTTAAAGCCCAATTTAACAAACGATTTCTCCACAAACTCTTCAATTTTGCATGCGGAATCGAACCAAGCTTTCTCAGCTGGAATTGATTTGGAATCTCGGTTTATTTCCTCTTTTTTTACCAACAGCGCCGAGTCTTCTTTTGGTGACACGGGAACGGTATATTGGAATTTTATAATGCTGGTTTCATCTTCTTTATCTGGACTTTTTTTGTCCTTACGAGCATCCATAATTTTTATCCTTAAAATCAGTTTAAGATCTTAAATATTAATGCTAAAGCAAACGCCTTTATTTTTCAACGAAGGGTATTTAAAAAAATAACCTTTAGTAATAAATTTAAAAATTACACCATCTGAAATAATAAATTATTCGCCAGAAGATAAGCGAGATTTAGCAAGAACTTGATTAGGCGCATTTACTAACAAGCTAAAACCGCTTTAATTAAAAAGGGTCTTTGATTTTTATCTAACTCGTCCTTTCTAAACACGCACATAATAGTTACTCTTATTTTTGTTTAAGATTGATAGCAAATTAGTATCATTTTTTCCAAAAAATTATTGAACAACTTGGTGTAGAAACGAATATGAGAATTCGCTTCCACACCATCACAAACACTTATAATGAAAGAGTTGCTGTTGGTTCTTGCTGCACTACATCAATGCGAGGTTGCTCAGGAGTAGGAGTCGGCCACATATAAGATAAACGTTCTGGGGTGCTTTTATCGCTTTCTGTTTGTGAGGAATTGCTTCCTTGCGAAAGGCTTTGCGAAATATTACGCGCTCTGCCAGGACTGGAGGCACCACGAGGCAATTGAGAGGCTTGGCGTCTCATGGTAGACATCCCTGGGGAATCCTGCTCTCTTTTCTGTAGTGCTTCGAGAAGAAAGCTCTCTTGTATATCAGACGTCCACTCACTGTTACGTGAAAACACATTATTCCCATACCTGTCAGATAACCGTAAAAGACATTTCAACAATTCATATCGCTCGCTATTTGTTTCGGAAATTTTAAGCACATGCTTGAGCATCATGTCCCACATTGCGTTAACGCGCTCAGGTTTTTTTATTTTGTATTTACTTAAAGCCTCTGCTGAAAGGAGATACTCTATTATGCTCGTCTTGTTTTTCCCAGATACATGAGGTAATAGGTGCAAGAAACACATCATCTTATAATGCAGCCAATGCTGTTTGCTTGCGCTCTTAGCTTGGTTTGTAGCTGTAGACATATTTAAATCTGGATGGGAATAAACATTCTCAATAAATTTTGATACTTCCTCAGATCCTTGTGTATTTGCAGCCCACATCTCAATCATACTGGCTAAACTAGTCTGCGTCTCGCCTTTTTTTACTTCCATTTTTTCTGGCATTATCGAGGGTTGTTGTACTTTTGGTGATACTGGTCGTATTGCGGGTGATCCTGGTCTTACTGCTGGAGAAAATCTCTTTGTGCTACGCAAAACATCCAAAATTTCTACATTAGCTAATTTAAAAGCTTCGTCCCAAATTTTGGCGGCGATCTCCTCAGAGTCAACAGGATTTTGATGATCCTGACGTCTCTTGTTATTTTGAGTACTGCAAAGCCATCCAACTGTATAATGATCTAGCTTTGAAACAGCGTAAAATAATGCATTGTTTCCTTTATCATCTTTAGCTGTAATTCCATCCGAGCCTTCATGGTGCATAATGTAAGAGGCTTCAAGACGTTTTTTCTTTTCCTTGTCTGAAATGCTTGTCGAAAAATTCTTGATCGTATCGATGAGTGATAATATTTTGTCGCTATCTTTATTCATGAAACTAAAAAAACGCCGATGTGCCATAACAAAACTCCTTGTTTCATATATTGTTAATAAGTTACTTACTAAAATATTGTTATAAAATTTCTCTTAACTGCATAATGTAAAATATAATTAAAAAAATGCTATGGTCTGTTGACAATTGGTTTGGCCGGTTTAAAAAATGGGGAATCGAGATAAAATTTTCGCAAATGTGAGGCGAATAGCACCGCTATTTAACGAACATTTGCGGAAATTTTAGCCGATTCTACCGCTTTTTAAACCGGCCAAACCAATTGTCAACAGACCCTAAGGTCTTACTGAACAACTTGTACTTTTAAAACTTCCATCAAGTGATTGATTTTCTGGCGTCGAAAAAAATCGAGCTGGATAAGTTATTGCTTGAACCTCTTTTCTTTGATAGCTCCCGTTTTTCAAACTTTCATCATCTGAGGTTTCACTCTCAGAATCCTTCAAATTTTCTATATCTGAATCAGTTGGATTTTCCTCCTGCTCGGAGGATTGAGTGAATTTGTCTATTTCTTCTTCTTTGATTAAATTTTCCATACCATGGATAAATTCATCTCCCTCATCTTCTAAATTTCCTTTATCGGAAAATTGAGTGAATTTGTCTATTTCTTCTTCATTGATTAAATCTTCCATACCATGGATAAATTCATCTCCCTCATCCTCTAAATTTCCTTTATCGGCTGTATTAAATTGCGATGGTGAATGTTGTTCCGCATAAGAAAATAAATCATAGGAATAGTGAGTTAACTCTATTAAAATTTCTTCATTATTTAAGATACCTGCATATATCAATGCAGTCATACCGTAAATATCTGTATGGTTGAAATCAGGGTCTTGATGAAAAAAGGATCTTTCATCTTGATCCCTGCAGAGCCATTTTATTGTAAAAAAATCGCTATTTTGAACAGCGTGAATTAAAGGTGTTTTTCCTTCTTTATCAGAGCCGTTTATTCCACCACTAAAAGGTTCTTTATGATGAGTCTCATAAGATTGATCAAGAAGCTGTTTTTTAATTTCATCAGGCATATCTTTTGTGAAGCTATTAATTGTTTCAATGAGTGGCTGAGATTTTGGATTTGAATAAGATTGTTTTGGAGGAGACTCTTTGTTTTCATGAAGTCTATCGTCTGTAAAACCGGTCGTTGTTTCATGCGGCGACTGGGATTGGGGAATTGAAATCGAAGCAACATCTCTGCTAACGCTCAAGCGAATATCCTTGTTTTTGTATGTTTCGAATAGTTATCGGCTGCTTTGATAAAGCAACAACCTGTCTTAATTTAAATTTAATATATAATGCAAAAATTAATTTGTAAATAAAAAATAGCGATAAGCTTTTGAATAATGAAACTATATTCTTGGGTCATCTCGGGACGGCACTTAATATCCGCATCACAAAGTATGTTTTAACTAGAATTATCCTGCCATTTTAATGCAGACAAATAGGGATGAATTGTTTTAGAGAACTTATTTGCTCTTCATACTCAATTCATTTATGCGGTAACAGGAAATTGTTATATTAATCTTATCCTACGCATAAAATTGGGCGTTGTTGAGTAAATCAAAAATAAAAAATGTAGGGTGGATTAGGTGCGTTTTTTGCACCGTAATCCACCTTTTGCAGCGCTGAAGCGGTGGATTACGGTGCAAAAAACACACCTAATCGACCCCATCACAATTGAAGAACAATCGAGTCGTAGCTGTTAAGCTAATCTTTTCTTTTGCCTGCAGAATAAAGTAAGAACGATTTTGTTCATAATGAGAAATAATTAATCAAATTACTCTCGGTTTTTTCAATAACTTATATTCTTTTAAATTTACAAGTACTTTTTTAAGTTGTATTGTATTGTCAATTACTTAAATTGCTTTGATTTTAAAATCATAAAAAATATGTCGCACTTTAAACATACAAACAAGGACGTCTCTATGATCTTCACAGTTAAGATTTTGTTAACTCACGCTTTTGTCTATCAATACCTACCTTACACATAGATAAATACTAGTTTATAAAAATATTTTTAAAAAACTCTTTCTCACTCCATTTTTTTGAAGCGAAAAAAGTTTTTAAAGTAGTACTTCGCCAAGGATTGGCTTTATAAAAAAATAGCAAATATGATTTTTTTTATTCTTAATCCAAGCGAGGAGATTTTTATGTTTAGTTTTTTTGTGCATGGTTTTCGTCCTACTGATAAACTTGATAAGCAACCCGCGCCTCTTTTTATGTCAACGGTCAAAAGTTTAACTTCATATGCAAACGATAAAATAAAAACAAATGCTCTTTCTAGAGCTTATCAGCACGACGAAGAACATTATCCGAATACACTTAATACGCCAGATAAAAAAGGGCGGACTCCATTAATCAAAGCTATCTTAAAAGGCGATTTATTCACGGTTAACTGGCTATTTAATCATAAAAAAGCGCTTCAAAATATGAATCATAAAGATAGCTCAGAAAAAAGTGCTCTCATGTATGCTGCCGAGCTAGCAAATACAGCAGCAATACCTGAAACAAATGAAAGGACGCGACATGAAGAATGGCTAGTGAATATGGAAAAAGACGTAAAACCGGCGAGAAGAAAAATATTTGAGTTGCTGATTGAAAATTCAAATGAACCAGTGCTTATCGATACCCTTCAGAGCTTCACGTCTGAGACGACAGATGAGCAAAAGAAAAGTTCTCTTGATAGCGCTTATAAGCACGACAAAAAATATTTCCCTGAACCATTCAGTGTAACGGATAATAAGGGACAGACTTCATTAATCAGAGCTATTTTAAAAAGTGATTTATTTACGGTTAAGTGGCTACTTAAGAAAAAAAAAGGACTTCTAACTATTGATCATAAAGATAGTTCTCAAAAAAATGCTTTCATGCATGCTGCCATACAAGCGAGTGCGACAACAACCCCTATAATTGAGGACATGAAACCCGTTCAAACATGGCAAGTGAAAATGGAAAACGACTTAAAACTGGCAAGAGATGAAATTTTTAAGACACTCATTGAAAGTTCAAAAGAGCCAATACTTATTGCTACGATTCAAAGCTTTACTCCTGATACCACAACTCAGCAAAAACAAAGTTTTCTTTATAGCGCTTATATGCACGACAAGCAATGGCATCCAAATCCTGACCTGGCAACTATTGGAGGAGTTTCCCCCTTACTCGCGGCTGCGATGAATGGGGATGCGTTTACCATTAACTATCTCAATGAAATAGAAAGACTTCATAACGATGCTGCTTCGTTAAAAAAACTGCCTGCTCAGGCACAGTCGGTGAACGAGAGTAAAGCGACTCAGCAGACTAAAACTTATCAAGTAAGATTTTACCGTAATGAACCCAATTGGGCGCCTTTCGTTACAAGAAAACCTGATGATTTTAGCGCCAAAAAAACTAGCCTTCGCGTATGTTAATGCAAAACATAAGGGAGATTGATACGCTCTTTGCGTCTTGATCCTCCTGTGAATAAATTAAGTCATCACATTTTATGATCATTCAACTGCATCGCTTATTTAGAGTGAAGCCTATTTTCTAGCTAAAGATTGGTGGATTATGGTGCGAAGAACGCACCTAATCCACCCTACGTTTTTATTTTATCCGTTAAGTCTCAAAATATTGCCTTGATACTCATAAGTATTTCAGAGGTGACGATGCAATGGGGAGAGTTATAGCTTGTGTGACATTTTTTATAGGAATGCAAATAAAAAACCGAGGGGTGACCTCGGTTTTTGTATTTACGAAAGTAGCTTGGTTATGCAGCTTCAGCAGCGTCTTTTTCTCTGCCGACTAATTCAACAATAGCCATAGGAGCGCAATCGCCTTTGCGGTTGCCGCATTTTAATACGCGCAAGTAACCACCTGGGCGTTGTTTAAAATGAGGGCCAATTTCATTAAACAATTTTAAGACCATTTCACGATCGCGTAAGCGAGCAAAAGCTAAACGACGATTATGCAAGGAGTCAACTTTAGCAAGCGTAATCATAGGCTCGAGATAGCTTCTTAACTCTTTTGCTTTGGGAACAGTCGTAGTAATAAGCTCATGCTTTAATAACGAGACCATCATGTTTTTGAACATAGCCTTACGATGACTGCTAGTACGGCTAAAATATCTTCCACTTTTACGATGACGCATACGAAACCTTCCTAATTTTTAATCTCTTGAGGGTGGCCAGTTATCCAAACGCATACCGAGGGACAAGCCATGCGATGCTAACACACTCTTAATTTCAGTTAATGATTTCTTACCTAAGTTAGGTGTCTTTAGTAAATCATTTTCGGTACGTTGTACTAAGTCACCAATAAAATAGATACTTTCTGCTTTTAAGCAATTAGCTGATCGAACTGTTAATTCAAGATCATCGACTGGACGCGTGTAAATTGGATTAACTGATTGTTGATCATTTACATCTTTCAAAATAGGCGACGATTTTAAATCCACAAAGGGTGATAATTGCTGTTGTAAAATAGTTGCTGAACGGCGAATCGCTTCTTCCGGATCAAGCGTACCATTTGTTTCCAAATCGATAACGAGTTTATCTAAGTCAGTTCGCTGCTCAACACGAGCGCTTTCAACTGAGTAAGCAACACGACGAATCGGGCTGAAACTTGCATCTAAGTGCAGCACACCGATAACTGTCTTGTTTTCTTCTTTAGATTTACTACGAATAGAAGCAGTCTCATAACCTCTGCCCAACACAACTTTTAATGTCATGTTTAGTTCGCCCGCATCACTTAAATGAGCGATAACGAGATCAGGATTTATAATTTCTACATCATGCTCTTGCTCAATATCACCGGCAAGGACAGGGCCTGCGCCTTTTTTATTGAGTCTCAACATCACTTCTTCACGACCATGCAATTTGATGGCGACATTCTTTAAATTTAAAAGAATTTCAACAACATCTTCTTGCACGCCGGCAAGGGTACCGTACTCATGTAAAACGCCATCAATTTTAGCTTCAACAATGGCTGCACCAGGCATAGAGGAGAGCAAGATTCTACGTAAGGTTGTTCCTAACGTATAACCAAAGCCTCTTTCCAGAGGTTCCAATGTAATTTTCGCATGAAATGGACTCAGTGTTTCAACTGCGATTTCACGCGGACTTAAAAATTCGTACGGAGTATTTTGCATTTATAGCCTCATCACTCACAAACGGTTACTTAGAATAAAGCTCAACAATTAGTTTTTCGTAAATATCGCTAGGCAAATCAGATCGTTCAGGAATACTTTTAAAGGTACCTGACAATTCAGCTGAATTCACTTCAACCCATCCACAAGCTGCTCGGGATTGAGATAAAGCCATTGCGCTTTGGACACGCAATTGCTGTTTAGCGCGAGGACGAATGGAGATGACATCGCCTGGATTTAACATTAGTGAAGGAATGTTAACACTCTTCCCATTCACCAATATTGCGCGGTGTGACACTAATTGTCTTGCTTCAGCTCGAGTAGATCCAAAACCCATTCTATAAACAACATTATCTAATCTGCTTTCTAAAAGCTTCAATAAGTTTTCACCTGTTGAACCTTTCAAGCGTGCAGCTCTTTTGAAGTAATTACGGAATTGACGTTCCATAACACCATAGATACGTTTGACTTTTTGTTTCTCACGTAATTGACCACCATATTCAGTTGCACGGCCTTTACGAGCGCCATGTACGCCCGGGGCAGTTTCTAACTTACATTTGGTAGCAAGCGCACGTATGTTGCTCAGAAGGGACAAATCTGCGCCTTCACGTCTTGATAATTTACATCTTGGTCCAGTATATCTAGCCATTGCTAATCTCCTGCATTACACGCGACGTTTCTTTGGATCACGGCAACCATTGAACGGTATGCCTGTTGCATCGGTGATCGATAAAATTTTTAAACCGGCTGCATGTAACGCTCTAATAGCAGATTCACGCCCAGGACCAGGACCTTTAACACGGACATGCACATTTTTCATGCCGAAGGTTTCAACAACAACCTGTGCAACTTTGCCTGCAGCTTCACCTGCAGCATAAGGTGTGGATTTGCGTGAACCGCGGTAACCGCAGCTTGCCGCACTTGACCAACCCACTGTGTTGCCTTGGATATCGGTAATTGTCACGATAGTGTTATTAAACGAAGCGCGAATATACGCTATTCCGTCTACAACTTGTTTTTTGACCTTTTTACGCACTTTGGTCGTTTGGGTTTGAGCTGTTGATTCTGTCATTTCTATTTTCTTTCCTAATTAACTACTTGAAAATAAAGACCCTTAAACTTTGCCTTTACGTTTACCTTTACGTGTTCTCGCATTCGTACGGGTACGCTGTCCTCGGACAGGTAAGCCACGTCTATGACGTAATCCACGATAGGCACCTAATTCGATCAATCTCTTAATATTCATTGAAACTTCACGACGAAGGTCACCTTCAACACGAAATTTAGCTACTTCACTACGTAAACTTTCAAGTTCTGCTTCAGAAAGATCTTTGACTTTAGTCTCAGGTCTAATCTTTGCAGTTTCACATATATCTTTCGCTCGACTACGACCGATACCAAAAATAGAGGTAAGACCAATAACTATATGTTTTTGTACGGGTATATTAACGCCTGCAATACGGGCTGCCATTCAAACACTCCTAACAACTTCTTTATCTGATGCTCTAACTGCAAAAGCGCGTCAGTTTAATCTTGAATTAATAAAAAATCAATCTCTCAACACAAAGAATATTAAGAAAATTAACCCTGTTTCTGTTTATGTCTTTTTTCTTTACAAATCACGCGAACCACACGATTACGACGAATGATTTTGCAATTGCGACAAATTTTCTTTACGGATGCACCTACTTTCATATCCAACTCCAATTATTACTTGTTTTCAGCTTGTTGCTGTGGTGATATCGTGGTGGTCATGCTGCGCTTTGCCCACCCTATATTAAGCATACCTACATCATTAATAGCAAAATTTACTTTACTGCTCCCATACCGCCGCGCAAATTTGCCTTTTTAAGCAAGGACTCATATTGGTAAGACATCATATGTGACTGTACTTGCGCAATAAAATCCATCACTACAACCACTATAATTAACAATGAAGTACCGCCAAAATAGAAAGGTACATTCCACGTTAAAATCATAAATTCAGGCAACAAACAAACTAAAGTGACGTAAATGGATCCGGCCAAGGTTAAACGTGACATGACAAGATCAATATATTTTGCTGTCTGCTCACCTGGTCTAATCCCAGGAATAAATGCGCCCGATTTTTTCAAATTTTCAGCTGTGTCTTTTGGATTAAATACCAAAGCAGTATAAAAGAAACAAAAGAAAATAATAGCTACTGCAAACAAAAACATATGTAAAGGCTGTCCTTGCTGCAAGGCTACACCAACTGTACCTAACCATTCCATTCCCTTAGTATGACCAAACCATTGGGCCAAGGTTGCTGGAAACAAAATAATGCTTGATGCAAATATGGGAGGAATAACACCCGACATATTGATCTTTAAGGGTAAATGACTGCTCTTTGCAGAATACATATTACCGCCTTGCATCCTACGCGCATAATTAATAGTAATTCTGCGCTGCCCTCTTTCAACAAATACGACAAATGCCACTACACCTATAACTGCCAGCATGATAAGAAGTAAAGCAACTACCTGCAATTGTCCTTCTCTTACTTGTTCTAAAGTCCGAGCTATTGCATCCGGTAGACCTGCAACAATACCAGCGAAGATGATAATCGAAATACCGTTACCGATTCCTCGCTCTGTCACTTGCTCACCTAACCACATTAAGAAGAGCGTACCCGTCACTAACGTCAATGCAGTGGTAAAATAAAACGAGACACTGGGGTCCAGCGCGATACCTTGGGCCACAAGCATTTTAGATATACCAATCGCTTGAAACGTGGCTAATACTAATGTTCCGTATCGAGTATATTTGTTTATTTTACGTTGGCCTGATTCACCTTCTTTTCTTAATTCAGAAAGCTGTGGCGACAAAACAGTTAATAGCTGCACAATAATAGAAGCAGAAATATAAGGCATAATACCTAATGCAAACACACTAAATCGCATTAAGGCACCGCCTGAAAACATATTAAACAGCCCAATAATATTATTTTGTTGGGCATTAAACAATTCTTGTAAGCGAATAGGATTCAATCCAGGAACAGGAATATAAGAGCCAATTCTAAATACGATGATTGCCAACAAAACAAATTGCAATCGTCGTTTTAAATCAGTCAATCCTTGATTTGCAGCACCTGTTCCTAAACGATTTTTTCCCATTTACGCCTCAACTTTTCCGCCAAGTGCTTCAATTGCTTTTACTGCGCCGGATGTGACTGGAATGCCACGAACAGTAATCGCTTTATCTAACTTACCCGCCAGAATAATTTTGACGTGCTTTGTGTTAACGCGAATTAAATCAGCTTTTTTTAATGATTCTAAATCAACGATCGCTTCACTGACTTTATTTAAATCGGATAAACGTACTTCTTCACTGGATAAAATTTTCATAGAACGAAAACCGGACTTTGGTATTCGTCTTTGTAAAGGCATTTGACCGCCTTCAAAACCCACTTTATGAAAACCACCTGCACGAGCTCTTTGTCCTTTGTGACCGCGTCCGGAAGTTTTACCTTTGCCAGAACCCATTCCCCGCCCTAATCTTTTCGCAGGGGTCTTAGCACCAGGAGCTGGCTTTAATGTATTGAGATTCATTCGCTTACATTTCCTCTACTGATAATAAGTATTGAACTTTATTGATCATGCCACGAACACAAGGATTATCTTGTAAGACAACAGTGTGACGTATCTTACGGAGACCCAAACCTTTAACACATTTTTTATGATTTGGTAGGGTTTCGATTGTGCTTCTAATTAATGTCACTTTGAGTTGTTTGCCTGACATATTAGTCTCCAATAATTTCTTCAACGGCTTTGCCACGTTTTGCTGCAACGTGTTCAGGTGTCGTTACGCTTTCTAGTGCTTTTAGCGTAGCTCTTACGACATTGATTGGATTAGTTGAGCCAACAATTTTAGCTAACACGTTTCTAATGCCAAGTACTTCGCAAACAGCACGCATAGCGCCACCAGCAATAATTCCTGTACCTTCGGAAGCAGGCTTCATAAACACTCGTGTTGCTCCATGTTTGCCTTTGATTTCCGAATACAACGTACCATCTTTCAGGACAACATCGCGCATATTCTTACGTGCCGCTTCAAGAGCTTTTTGAATGGCAACAGGAACTTCACGCGCTTTACCACGTCCAATACCGATGCGACCATTGCCATCACCAACGACAGTAATAGCAGCAAAACTAAAGATTCGACCGCCTTTTACTACTTTAGCATTTCGTGATACGGCAACTAACTTTTCTAGCATGCCGTCACTTCTTGTTGTTTGATCAAAACTAGCCATTCTCTCAGCCCTTTAAAATTGTAATCCGCCTTCTCTAGCTGCATCAGCTAAAGCCTTCACACGACCGTGATAATTGAAACCGGATCGATCAAACGCAACACTTTTGATGCCTGCATCGAGAGCGCGTTGAGCTACAAGAGTGCCTACCAATTTTGCAGCATCTACGTTACCCGTCGATTTCAATTTGCTTCTAATTTGCTTATCCAGAGTAGAAGCACATGCCAATACGCTTGCGCCATCGCCGGAAATAATTTGCGCGTACATGTGTTTCGGTGTTCTATGAATACAAAGACGAACTGCTTCTTGTTCGCGAATTTTCATTCTGGTACTTCTTGCTCTGCGGAGCCTAGAAGATTTTTTATTCATTTTCATAATGCCCTACTTCTTCTTAGTTTCTTTCAAAATGATAACTTCATTAGCATAGCGAATTCCTTTACCTTTATAAGGTTCAGGACTTCTAAACTCTCTGATCATGGAGGCAACATGCCCAACTAAGTGCTTATCAACACCTTTGATAATGATTTCTGTCTGACTAGGTGTTTCTATCGTTATCCCTTCTGGTGCAGTGAAACTAACAGGATGGGAAAAACCGAGGGTAAGACTCAAGTCCTTACCTTTGGTTTGCGCACGATAGCCGACACCGACTAACACTAACTTACGCTCAAAACCTTCTGTAACACCATGTACCAGGTTAGCTACTTTTGCTCTTGCTGTTCCGATAATCGATTTATTCAGTCTCATTCCTGAACCTGATCGGCAATATCCACTTTCAGCATTTGCTCTGAACTTGATGTCGCCATTTTCGATTTGAACGAGAACTGCAGGGTGAACAGGGAGAGTCATCTGCCCTTTAGGCCCTTTAATATGCAAATCGTGACCTTGCATTTTGACATCAACGCCTGCTGGAATAGTAACTGGCTTTCTGCCTACTCTTGATGTGGCCATATTTTCTCCTACTATTCTACCGTGCATAACACTTCGCCGCCCAGCTTTTGCTTACGCGCTGAACGTTCGGTCATGACACCTTTAGATGTTGATATGATAGCGATACCCATTCCAGCACGAACGACTGGTAATTCATCAGCGCCTCTATAAATACGTAAACCATTACGGCTGATACGCTTTATTTTTTCAATAACAGGACGCCCTTGATAATACTTCAAGATAACGGTTAAGTTAGCTTTCCCTTCTAATGTCATTTTATCGTACGAAGCAATATAGCCTTCTTCCTGTAAGACATTCAGAATAGAAACTTTGAGCTTGGATGCTGGCAAAGTAATTTGCTTTTCACCAACCATCTGTGCGTTGCGTATACGTGTTAACATATCCGCTATTGGGTCTTGCATTGACATTTTTATACCTCAACCTTTTGCAAATATTCTTACCAGCTCGCCTTGTGCATGCCAGGAACCAAGCCATTCATTACAGCATGACGCATGTGGATTCTGCACAAGCCAGTTAACCGATTATACGATCTTGATCTTCCGCATAGTCTGCAACGATTACGCTGACGCGAACGACTGGAATCACGAGGCAATTTCTGCAATAGATTCTCTGCCTTAATACGTTCATCATCACCTAAGTGAGGGTTGCAAATTGCTACTTTCAATTCCTGACGCTTCTTATCATATCTTTTATTTAATAAGAGACGTTTTTTCTCACGATTTATCATTGACGTTTTTGCCATGGCATCTTAACCCATATCTTTTTCTTTAAAAGGAAAATCGAATGCTTCCAATAAAGCATGCGCTTCTTTGTTGGTTTTTGCAGAAGTCGTGATAGTAATATCCAAACCTCTTAACGCATCAATCTTGTCATAGTCAATTTCAGGGAAAACGATTTGCTCTTTGAAACCTAAGCTATAATTTCCTCTGCCATCAAACGATTTAATGCTTAAACCTCGAAAATCTCGTACACGAGGGAGTGTAATGCTTACAAGTTTATCTAAAAACTCATACATACGTTGCCCACGTAATGTAACTTTACAACCAATTGGCCAACCTTCTCTTACTTTGAATCCAGCAATAGATTTACGAGCGAGTGTCACAACGGGTTTTTGACCGGCAATTTTTTCCAGATCAGCTACACCAGAGGTAATCACTTTTTTATCATCCATTGCTTCACCCAACCCCATATTTAACGTAATTTTGTTAATACGAGGAACTTGCATGACAGATTTATAGTTAAACTTGTCTTTCAATTTTTTTACTATTTCTTTTCGATAAAACTCTTGCAAACGTGCCATAAAAACCACCTGCTCTAAACATCAACGACTTCATTAGTCGATTTAAAGTAACGCACATTTTTACCACTTTCTAATGTACGCACACCAACACGGGTTCCTTTACCGGATGCTTGGTCATACAGCATCACATTTGAGCGATGAATAGGGCATGTTTTAATGCTAATGCCGCCTCGATCGCCTGTATTAGGGTTAGCTTTTACGTGCTTTTTAGCCGTGTTGATACCTTCGACTACAAGCTTATCGCTACTTAATACAGCCTGAACTACACCTCTTCTACCTTTATCTTTACCGGCAATAACAATCACTTCATCGCCTTTTTTGATCTTTTTCATGTTTGGCTCTCTAAAAAATAAATGCTTATAAAACCTCAGGCGCTAATGAGATAATTTTCATGAAATTTTCACCACGTAATTCGCGAGTAATAGGCCCGAAAATACGTGTTCCAATCGGCTGCATTTGAGCATTTAATAAAACCACTGCGTTTTCATCAAAACGAATCAGTGAGCCATCTGGACGACGAATCCCTTTACGGGTTCTTACAATAACAGCGTTTAAAACATCACCTTTTTTAACTTTTCCTCTCGGAATAGCTTCTTTTACACTAACTTTGATAACATCACCAATACCGGCATACCTACGACGTGAACCGCCTAGTACTTTGATACACATTACACGACGCGCACCACTATTGTCCGCCACGTCTAGGATCGTCTGCGTCTGAATCATGCTTTAACTCCAATTGATGACGGAAACAAGGCCGTCAATACTATCATGTTTATTCTAAAAATAAAGAAATTGTGTAATAAAAAGATTAACTTTTATTATTAAGCAGTTTCTTGGTTAGCTGGACTAAGTACTTGAACTAGCTTCCAGGACTTGGTCTTAGAAATTGGACGGCACATTTGAATTTGCACGACATCACCAATTTTACAAACATTATCGTCATCATGAGCATACATTTTAGAAAATTTACGCATGTATTTACCATACAGAGGATGCATCACTTTGCGTTCCACTTGAACGATAATGGTTTTATCCATTTTGTCACTAACAACTGTACCGGTCACAGTGCGAGCCGATTCATTTTGTGCTTCTGCCATAATTATAAACCTTCTTTCTCACTTATGATTGTTTTGATACGAGCGATATCTCTTCTTAACTCGCGCAACCGATGTGTTGGTATCGTTTGACCGGTACCTCGTTGCATACGCATGCTAAAAATCTCTTTTAAGATAGCAGCTTCTTCATTATGCAAATCTTTTACTGATTTAGTTCGTAATTCACTTGTTTTCATTACATTATCGTCCGACTTTCAAATATTGTTTTTACCGGCAACTTATCAGCAGCTAATCTTAATGCTTCACGAGCTAAATCTTCTGAAACACCTTCAATTTCAAACATCATTCGGCCTGGCTGAACAAGCGCTACCCAATACTCAACATTTCCTTTTCCGCTACCCATACGAACTTCAAGCGGTTTTTTAGATATCGGCTTGTCTGGGAAAATTCGAATCCAAATTTTTCCACCGCGCTTAATATGACGCGACATGGCTCTTCGGGCTGCTTCAATTTGTCGTGAAGTAATGCGTCCAAGCTCTACTGCTTTCAACCCAAACTCACCAAAACTGACTTTATTGCCTCGAGTTGCAACACCACGATTGCGACCTTTAAATTGTTTGCGGTATTTAGTCCGCTTTGGTTGCATCATTGTTACTTCTCCTGTTTACCGGAAGTTTTTTCGGGTGTGCCAGCTGTTGTTTCAGTCTGATCTCTATCACCAATCACTTCGCCTTTAAATATCCAAACTTTCACGCCAATCACGCCATATGTGGTAAAAGCTTCGCCTAAACCATAATCAATATCAGCACGCAAAGTATGCAAAGGAACTCGACCTTCTCTGTACCATTCACATCGCGCAATTTCAGCACCGCCTAAACGGCCGCTTACACAAATTTTGATACCCTTAGCACCTAATTTCATAGCAGTTGTCACAGCGCGTTTCATCGCACGTCTGAACATGACGCGTTTTTCTAATTGTTGCGCAACAGCTTCGGCAACCAATTTTGCATCCAATTCAGGCTTGCGAACTTCTTCAATGCTTACATGCACCGGAACGTTTAATATTTTATTAATTTCGTCACGGAGTACTTCTACTTCTTTACCACTTTTACCAATAATAATGCCTGGACGAGCTGCATAAACGGTAATTTTTGCATTTCTAGCGGGTCTGTCTATTTGAATTCTGCTAATGCCAGCTTGTGCCAATTTTTCGTTTAGATATTCACGAACTTTAATATCGGCACAAAGCGTGTCTGCGAAATCTTTAGATGAAGCGTACCATCTCGAAGACCAATCTTTAACGATTCCTAAACGTATGCCTGTAGGATGAACTTTCTGACCCATTAGTTTTTCTCCTCATCAGACACAACAACTGTAATGTGGCAGGTTGGTTTTAAAATTCTGCACCCTCGACCTTTTGCACGAGCATGCATGCGCTTAAGTGCCGTTCCTTGATCAGCAAAAATGGTTTTTACCATCAATTCATCGACGTCTGCTCCTGCATTATGCTCAGCATTCGCAATTGCGGATTCTAGGACTTTTTTTACTATGCCTGCTGCTTTTTTCGTGCTGAACTTTAATATGTCCAAAGCATGGCCAACAGATTTGCCTCTAATCTGGTCACAGATCAATCTGCACTTTTGTGCGGACAACCGAGTATGTTTTAATCTTGCTGCAACTTCCACCTTTTACCCCCTGCGATTACTTGTCGTCACCTTTTGCTTTCTTATCACCAGAGTGCCCTTTGAAAGTTCTTGTTGCCGAGAACTCTCCTAATTTGTGCCCTACCATGTTTTCAGTAACAAACACTGGCACATGCAATCTACCGTTGTGTACTGCGATCGTAATACCGACCATTTCTGGTAAGATCATGGATCTTCGTGACCATGTTTTAATTGGTCTTTTGTTGTGTGAAGCAATAGCTTCATCCACTTTCTTCATTAAGTGTGTATCTACAAATGGTCCTTTTTTAACTGAACGTGACACGTCTATATCCTCATCTAAATTGTCGATGAATAAAAACTACTCTTAACCACGATCTCTACCACGAACGATAAATTTGGTCGTGCGCTTGTTTTTACGCGTTTTATAACCTTTGGTGGGCACACCCCATGGGCTAACTGGATGACGTCCACCGGAAGTTTTACCTTCACCACCACCATGTGGGTGATCGATTGGGTTCATCGCAACACCACGCACGGTGGGTCGAATGCCTCTTCGTCTTGCAGCTCCAGCTTTACCTAACGATCTTAAGTTATGCTCTGGGTTACTTACTTCACCAATAATTGCACGGCATTCAGCTAAAATTTTTCGCATTTCGCCTGAGCGCAATCTTACAGTTGCATAAATATCTTCACGAGCAATCAGTTGAACCGATGTTCCAGCACTGCGGGCAAGTTGAGCGCCTTTTCCTGGTTTTAATTCTAAGCAATGAATAGTGGAACCAATGGGAATATTTAACAACGGCAAACAATTACCTACTTTGATCGGAGCATCTGCGCCCGAAATAATAGTGTCATCCATCTTTAAGCCATTTGGCGCAATGATATAACGTCTTTCGCCATCAGCATATAAAGCTAATGCGATGTATGCACTGCGGTTTGGATCATATTCTAAGCGCTCAATACGCGCTGGGATACCATCTTTGTTACGCTTGAAGTCAATGACACGGTAACGCTGCTTATGACCACCGCCAATGTGTCTACAGGTAATTCTTCCTTCACTATTACGACCACCTGTCTTTTTCTTTGCTCTTACTAGAGCAGCATGAGGCTTACCTTTATGTAGTTCTTTGTTTGTTACTTTGACTACAAAACGCTGGCCTGGCGAGGTTGGTTTAGCTTTTTCTAATGCCATATGTTCCTCAATCTTCTAAACTTTGCTATTTGATTTTTATCCAATTGTGAGCGCGCTATTATAATGCGACGGGGACAAAATCCAAGTACTTTTTTCATTTATTTACGTTGGTGAGCACCGACGTCATCCCCGATTGCTTTTATCGGGGATCTCTTTACTCATCAGGAAATCCCCAACAAAAGCACTTGGGGATGGCGCCTGCTCCCACCAACAACCAATGTATTATGCTTGATTACCAGCTAAATCAATTTGTTGACCAGAACTCAATGTTACGTATGCTTTCTTCCATGCTTTACTGCGACCTTGGATGCTACCAAAACGTTTCGGCTTGGTTTTAACATTAACAATTCGAACTTGATCAACTTTTACTTTAAACAATGCTTCAATAGCCTCTTTTACAGTCGGCTTAGTTGCGCTAGAAGCGACTCTAAAAACATAAGAGTCATGCTTTTCAGTTCCTACAACTGCTTTTTCAGAAGTATGAGGCGCTAAAATAACTTTTAAAAGATTTGCGTGGTTCATTTTAATAATTCCTCCATTTGCTTGAGTGCTGCAGTGGTGATGACAACCTTTTCAGCACCTACGAGGCAAACAGGATCAACGGCAGCCACATCTCTGATTTCAACAGACATCAAATTACGGGATGCTAAATAAAGATTTTCGTCGACAGCTTCGGTAATAATTAAAACATTATTACCTATTTCTAATTTTGTTAAATTGCTCAAAAAGTCTTTTGTCTTAGGTGTCGCCGCCAAAAAAGAATCGACAACAACTAATCTTTCTAACCTGATGAGTTCAGATAAGATGGAGCGAACTGCGCCACGATACATTTTTCTATTAACTTTTTGTTCGTAATTACGTGGTTTAGCAGCAAATACAACGCCCCCTTTACGCCAAATTGGGCTTCTAATGGTACCTGCGCGTGCACGGCCTGTTCCCTTTTGACGGAAGGGCTTAGCGCCACCGCCACTGACTTCCGAGCGCGTTTTTTGAGCAGCCGTACCCGCTCGAGCTGCTGCAAGAAATGCGGTTACAACTTGATGAATAAGTGGCTCGTTAAATTTAGAATTGAAGATATCTTCAGATACTTCAATGGTTTTTGCCTGTGAACCTAATAAATTGAGTTGCATTAGTTCGCTCCTCCGTTTTCTTTCGCTTTAACGGACGGCCGTATAATAACGTCTGAGCCCGTAGCACCTGGAACTGCGCCTCTGATTAATATCAGATTACGCTCAAGATCTAAGCGAACAATTTTTTGCAACTGGATAGTACGTTGCTTATTACCCAAGTGACCTGACATCTTCTTGCCTTTAAATACTTTACCAGGTGATTGGCGTTGACCAATGGACCCAGGTACACGGTGAGATAGCGAGTTACCGTGAGTCGCGTCTTGACCCGCAAAATGGTGCCGTTTAATGGTTCCTGCGTATCCTTTACCAATAGTAGTTCCTGTGACATCAACCATCTGATCCACTCTGAAAAGATCCACTTTTAGTTCAGATCCAACAACAGGGGCATTGGTGGCATCTGTCACACGGAATTCCCATAAACCAAGACCAGGCTCTACACCTGCTTTGGCATAGTGGCCAGCCATTGGCTTGGTCACTCTTGAACGTTTACGGATACCGGTTGTAACTTGGATCGCATTGTAACCATCATTTTCAACCGTTTTAACTTGTGTTACACGATTTGGTAACACTTCAATTACGGTTACGGGGATAGAAACGCCGTCTTCTGTAAAGACGCGAGTCATTCCACATTTTCGTCCGACTAAACCTATAGACATTGTCTTCGCCTCAAATCTGGCATTTCAGCCTAAAATTAATCTTCTGCATCCACACTAATTTGCACATCTACGCCTGCCGCGAGATCGAGCTTCATCAATGCATCAATTGTCTTATCTGTGGGTTGATTGATATCAACAACACGCTTATGCGTACGCAACTCATATTGATCTCGTGCATCTTTATCCACATGGGGAGAAGTCAACACGGTATATCGCTCAATTTGAGTAGGCAAAGGAATGGGTCCTCGGACTTGAGCACCCGTTCGTTTTGCTGTTTCAACAATTTCACGCGTTGAACGGTCAATTAATCGATGATCAAAAGCTTTCAAGCGGATACGTATTCTTTGATTTTTTCTTGCAGTTGCCATAGTGTGTTTACTCTAATACTTTAGAAACAACGCCCGCACCAACAGTACGGCCACCTTCACGAATTGCAAATCGCAAACCAT
>CAZTDR010000010.1:0-49280 GCA_964612855.1 uncultured Coxiellaceae bacterium | reverse complement strand
AATGTAAAAGAAAGGGCATTGCACTTCGCATTTGAATTCGTGCCCTACATTTTTATAAATTAACGTAGGGGGGATTAGACGCGTTTTTTGCGTCGTAATCCACCATGACGGCCTAAACCGTCAAAGACCGTCCTCCATCCACCGTCAACACGGTTCCTGTTACATAATCCGCTGCTGTCACTAAATAAACCACGGCTTTTGCAATATCACTGGGTAATCCATGCCTTTTTAACGCGGTACGATTTACCACTTTTTCTTTTTCGGATGCAGCCATACTATTTTCACCTTCCGGCCACATCACAGTGCCCGGCGATACGGCATTGACCCGAATCAGCGGCCCCCATTCTTTGGCTAAACTTTGCGTGAGCATCACCAAGCCTGCTTTGGATATACAATACAGCCCATAATCACGCATGGGCCGTTCGGCATGCACATCGGCTATATTGACAATGCATCCCTCATTTTCGCGTAAAAAAGGCAGCGCTGCTTGTGCAAGAAAAAAAGGCGCTTTCAAATTGCTATCCAGCAAATCATTCCACATCGCTTCTGTTGCATGGTCTAGGGGAGTTCGATAAAAACGCGATGCATTATTGATTAATACATCGAGACGTCCCCATTCGGTTGCTGCCGTTTTAACAAGGTGGGGGAAGTGCGAAATTTCTGTTAAATCTGCTTGTAATAACATGGCAGAATGAGGGCGCTTAGTATTTAAGTAAGCGCATAATTGTTGGGCTTCATCTTGAGAATGATGATAATGCAGTGCGATGTTGAACCCGGCTTCATGTAATAAGCGGGCAGTTTCCGCACCAATACGTCTTGCCGCGCCGGTAATGAGGGCCACTTTTTGAGAGATTGTCATGCTATACTCCGCGTTTATTCGATCCTTGCCCTAGTATATATGACAAAACTCGTAGCACCGACTGCAGAAGCAATACTTCACAGTGAAAAATTAACGAATTTGATTCGACAAGCCATCACAGCTGCGGGTGGGGCGATTTCATTTGCGCAATTTATGGAGTTAGCACTGTATGCTCCAGGATTAGGTTATTACAGTGCAGGCGCGCAGAAATTGGGTCGAGAGGGTGATTTTGTGACAGCGCCGGAAATTTCACCTTTATTTGCGATGTGTTGGGCCCATCAATTTTTGCCTATCTTACAGCAATTGCAAGGTGGAAGTATTTTGGAATTTGGCGCAGGTTCAGGTGCATTTGCGAAAGAAGTGCTGCTTCAATTGGCCGCTCTGCAAGTTTTACCAGAACATTATTATATTTTGGAAGTGAGTGCCGAGTTACGGGCAAGACAAAAAGACTATTTTGCAGCGGAATGTCCTCAATTTCTCGCCAAAATTCAATGGCTAGAAAGATTACCTGTCACCCCGTTTCGTGGAATTATCTTCGCAAATGAAGTGTTGGATGCCATGCCAGTAGCGCGTTTTACATGGCACCAAGGTGCGCTCACTGAAAAATGGGTCAGCTTTGAAAATCAGCAATTTGTTTGGTGCGAGCGCTCCCCTTCGGCTGCATTACAAAAGCGCGTTCATGCTATTCTGGAAGTGTCTGATTTAAATAAAGAGTATTGTTCTGAGATCAATTTGATGCAATCGGCTTGGATTCAAAGTGTCGCAAGTTTTCTCGATGAAGGCGTCATTTTTTTAGTGGATTATGGTTATGGCAGACAGGAATATTATCATCCTGAACGACAAGATGGCACGCTGATGTGTTTTTATCGACATCATCAGCATACCGATCCTTTCCAGTTTATTGGATTACAAGACATCACCGCCCACGTCGATTTTACTGCGATAGCGGAAAGTGCGGATGCAGCCAAGCTGCATGTGGCAGGATTTACCTCACAAGCTGCTTTTTTATTAGCATGCGGCTTGCTGGATAGAGTAGAAGCCGCAGATGAAGTGACTAACTATATCAATAAACAAGCAATTAAAACGTTGACGCTTCCAGCCCAGATGGGTGAGGTTGTCAAAGTCATGGCATTGACTCGGGGTCTGACCCTTCCCTTGCTAGGCTTCGCCCTGCAAGATCGTCGACGGGATTTGTGAGATAAATTTTAATCAGGTATAATTTCGCCCCTTTAGGTTTAGGGGCTGTTTGACAGGTATCCCCTGAGGAGTTAAGTGTGGTGCGTTCTGCGATCATTGAATTACATAAAGAAGAACTGAAGTTCTCCGCCGGACATTTTATGTTGTTGTCTCCCACCCAGCGTGAAAGTATGCATGGCCATGACTACCAAGTTCATGCGACGTTTAATGCTCTGATTAAACAGAATGGCATGGCGTTTGATTGTCGAGACTATAAGCAGCACTTATTGAAAATTTGCCAGTCATTGGATTATCGTTTTATTTTGCCTAGCCAGTCCGAATATTTAAATCTGACAGAAGAAAAAGGGCACTGGATAGTCGGTTTTGGAGAGCAAAAAATTACTTTTTTAAAACAAGATGCCGTTGTTTTACCTATTTGTAATGTCACGTTAGAAGAATTGTCGTATTGGTTTTTGCAGCAATTAATGACAAACCTCGCAGAATTGCAAGAAGACGATATCCAAGGAATTAGGATTAAAATATTTAATGGTCGCGGCGAGTCGGGTGCTACTACTTGGGGAAATTTAAGTTAACTTCCCTATAAGAGCAAAGAAACGTAGGGTGGATTAGGCGTTTTTTGCCGTAATCCATCAATTAAAATAAAAGGCATTTAGATTTGGTGGATTACGGCAAAAAACGCCTAATCCACCCTACATTTTATCTTTTTATTGTCATCAAAGCCTACGTCGCAGCGTCTTAGGCCATCTTTTTTAAAATAATATTCCATTCTGTTGCAGAAACCGACGTGATCGACAAGCGATTACCTCTACGTGCAACTTGCATGTTTTCCAACCCTGGTTGGTTTTTTAGCTCTTCCAGCGTAATCAGCCGAGCAAATTTTTTAACGAATCGAATATCGACCATAAACCAGCGCGGTTTCTCAGGCGAAGAGGTGGGATCGTAATAGTTTGATTCTGGGTCAAATGCAGTGAAATCTGGGTAACCTGCTTTAACAATTTCAACGATACCGACGATACCAGGCGGTGTGCAGTTGGAGTGGTAAAAGAAGGCTTGGTCGCCGATCTTGATTTGATCGCGCAGCATATTACGTGCTTGGTAATTACGAACGCCATCCCAGTGGGTTGTTTGTTTGGGTTTGCGTGCCAGAGCATCGATGCTGAATGTTTCGGGTTCTGATTTGAAGAGCCAGTGGTTCATAAAATCTCTGCAAAAATCGGGGCGGATACTGATCCGCCTCGACAATAGGGTAAAGGCTTATCGTTTCATTGAATCAAAAAAATCATCATTTGTTTTTGTCGCTTTTAAGCGGTCAATAATAAATTCAATCGCTGCAATTTCATCCATCGGTTGTAGCAATTTGCGTAAAATCCACATTTTTTGAATTTCATCGGGCTTGGTGAGCAACTCTTCGCGGCGCGTGCCGGATTTGTTAATCGTAATCGCAGGATAGATGCGGCGTTCCGCGATGCGACGATCCAGGTGAATTTCCATGTTACCTGTTCCCTTGAATTCTTCATAAATCACGTCATCCATCTTAGAGCCCGTTTCAACCAATGCAGTCGCAATGATGGTCAAGCTGCCGCCTTCTTCGATGTTTCGCGCAGCACCAAAAAAGCGCTTCGGACGTTGTAATGCATTGGCGTCCACACCACCGGTGAGTACTTTGCCGGAGGCGGGAACGACTGTGTTATAAGCGCGCGCTAAACGTGTAATTGAGTCGAGCAGAATAACGACATCACGTTTATGTTCTACTAAGCGCTTTGCTTTTTCGATGACCATTTCAGCGACTTGCACGTGACGGTTTGCAGGTTCATCAAACGTACTCGCAATCACTTCACCCCGTACGGAGCGAGTCATTTCAGTGACTTCTTCAGGGCGCTCGTCGATAAGTAATACAATTAAATAACATTCAGGGTGATTTTGTGAGATGGAATGAGCGATATTTTGCAGCATCATGGTTTTACCCGCTTTTGGCGGTGATACGATCAATCCACGTTGGCCTTTACCGATGGGCGCTGCTAAGTCGATAATACGAGCAGTAATGTCTTCTGTGCTGCCATTGCCGCATTCCATTTTGAGTCGTTCATTGGCAAATAACGGCGTTAAATTTTCAAATAATACCTTTGTTTTTGCATTTTCAGGGGCGTCAAAATTGATGTGGTCCACTTTGAGTAATGCAAAATAGCGTTCGCCTTCTTTCGGTGGGCGAATTTTTCCGGAAATTGTGTCACCGGTTCGTAAATTGAAGCGGCGGATTTGACTGGGTGAGACATAAATATCATCAGGTCCCGCTAAATAAGAGCCTTCGTCAGAGCGCAAAAATCCGAAGCCGTCTTGCAGAATTTCCAAAACGCCATCGCCATAAATATCTTCGCCGCGCTTAGCATGTGCTTTTAAAATGGCAAAAATAATATCTTGCTTGCGTGAGCGCGCCATGTTTTCCAGGCCATATTCTTCGGAGAGTTGAATGAGCTCTGCGGCGCTTTTTTTCTTGAGTGCGGACAAATTCATGATGATTTCTTGTCCATTTGGAGTGTTATTTTTTGCGGATGATGTCACTGCTGTCATTGTTTATTTCCAAAAAGAATTGATCTTGAGACTGGTTGTGTGCAACACGTTAACCTTGAGAGGTATCATAAAGAATTCATTACTTAAGGATTAATTTGTTTCACAACGTGGTGTATCGAGTAGGCTCTAAAACTGAAGTATCTACGCGAAACAAAATAACATTAAATTTATAAGATGGCTAGTGTTTTTCTTGCCGAGGGGATTTTAGAGGCGGCGCAAAGTTGTTTTAAGCAAAATACCTGCTTAGTTCCCCCTTCCCAGCAGGGCTACTGTGGTACACAGTAGCCCTGCTGGGAAGGCTATTTAAGCAGTATTTCGCTGACAGTTTCTTAAATGTTGCTATCGATAAAGCTTATTAATTCATTTTTAGATAAAAGGCCTACTTGGGTCGCTTTAACTTGGCCATCTTTGAATAAAATTAAAGTAGGAATGCCGCGTACGCCAAACTTAGGCGGAGTAGCTGGGTTGTGGTCGACATCGAGTTTAGCTATTTTTATTTTGCCTTCATATTTTTGGGCTAAATCATCCAGAATTGGCGCAATTGCTTTGCATGGGCCGCACCATTGTGCCCAAAAATCAACGAGGACCGGGGTTTTGGATTCGATGACATCGTTTTCAAAGGAATGATCGGTGATGCTAACAATGTTATTGTTCATGAGGATGGTTTTTCCATATTAGAGAGATAAATATTTAAAGAGGAATTATATACCTCCCTTATACTATTTTATAGCTCTATACACGACAAAAACGCTTTTGTGTAGGGGCGGACCCATGTGTCCGCCGGATTTTAAGTTGAAGCCGCTGGGCGGACACATGGGTCCGCCCCTACAAAGGCCTTTGTTCAAAAGGATAAAATTTTTTGTCGTGTACAGAGTGAAAAAATACTTGATTCTCTAGAAAAAAGACCCATAATGCACGTCCTATTGTGTATTTTTACGTCATATTAACTATTGGAGGGGGCCTTGATGGTTAAAGCCAAGAATGAATTACTTTCCACTGAAGTGAACCATTTAGATATCAAAAAATTTGATTTTGTTGGATTAGTTGATGCAATGAAAGGCACCGCGTTTCAAGCCAGAAATACTGCGCGCGCGGCTGAAATTTATAATCAAATGCTGAGTGATAATCAGTGTGGTGTAATTTTATGTTTGGCAGGCTCTCTTATTAGCGCTGGATTGAAAAAAATCGTGATCGACATGATTGAAAATAACATGGTCGATATGATTGTTTCAACGGGCGCAAATATTGTTGACCAAGACTTCTTTGAAGGCTTAGGTTTCAAGCATTACCAAGGCTCCCCTTTGTTAGAAGATACGGAACTGCAAGCCCTCGCGATCGATCGCATTTATGATACGTTGATCGATGAAGATGAGTTGCGTATTTGCGATAACACCATTTGTGACATTGCAGATGCATTAACACCCGGTGCTTATTCATCTCGTGAATTTATTGCTGAAATGGGTCGTTATTTAGAAAAAAAAGGTAAAAATAATGAATCTATCGTGCTGCGCGCTTATCAAAAAAATGTACCTATTTTTGTGCCAGCCTTCAGTGATTGCAGTGCAGGTTTTGGTCTGGTCATGCATCAAGTGAATAATCCTACTAGCCATGTAGCCATTGATGCGATCAAAGATTTTCGCGAATTAACCCAATTGAAAATTGCTGCAAAAGAAACCGGTTTGTTGATGGTAGGCGGCGGCGTACCGAAAAATTTCGCGCAAGACGTGGTTGTTGCAGCGGAATTGTTAGGTGCAGAAGTTCCCTTACATAAATATGCGGTGCAAATCACAGTAGCGGATGAACGTGATGGTGGTTTGTCTGGTTCTACGCTACGCGAAGCTTGCTCTTGGGGTAAAGTGTCTGTTGTGCATGAGCAAATGGTATTTGCTGAGGCGACATTAGCTTTACCTCTCATCGTTGGTTACGCGTATGGCAAAGGCGCATGGCGTCAACGTAAAGCGCGTGAATACAGCAAGTTTTTTGTTGAGACAACGAAAGCTTAATTTTTCTGTTCGTGCTGCGTTGTTGCGTAAACCGAAAAAAAATGTAGGGTGGATTAGGTGCGTTTTTTTGCACCGTAATCCACCATTTTGGCGTCGAATCGGTGGATTACGACGCAAAAAACGCGTCTAATCCACCCTACAAATACTTTAAACAATTTTTTCCCCCAACCGTTTTTTCAACGCACTGCATAAGTCTAATCCAATCATACCTACTTGACGCAACGTGTTTGCACCTAAAAAATTCCAGGAAAAAATGCGTGTTAGTTGATGTGACATAGTGACACTCATGGCTTGTTGCGATAGAAAATCCGGTAAATTTTTAAGCGATAGTGTCTCAGAAAAGTGTTTCGCCAATACAGCAACTTCATAAAGCGCTAAGTTTAAGCCTTGCGCCGCGATTGGATGCACAGTATGCGCGGCATTGCCCAATAAAATAAAACGACCTTGGATATGGCGTTCTGCTTTGACGTATTTCAGTGGATAAGTAAATCGTTCCCGAATTTTTTTTAATTTTCCTAAACGATAACCAAATTGTTGCTGCAAGGCAGATAAAAAATCGGGTAGAGGTCGCTGCATCAATTCATCGATTTTAGCTTGCGGTCCAGACCAAATGGTTGCAACTCGCATGCCGGTCAAAGGCAGCATGGCAATTGCACCATCGGGAAGAAAGCGTTCATAGGCAATATGATGATGCGAGCGAGCGAGCTCCGTCGTCGTAACGAGCGCTTTTTGCTGATAGTCAATAATGTCAGTTGGAATATGTAGGAGATCCCTGACCGTGGAAAAGGTGCCATCAGCCGCTGCAAAAAAAGCGGCAGGAATAATCTGCTGTTCTTCACCCCGTGTAACGGTAATACTTTCCTCTGTTAACCCAGTGACTTTTGCACCGCGTAGCAAAGTGACATTTTTTAATTCTGCCAGTTGTGCATAGAGTGCCAAATTAATTTCTTTCGCAGGCACAACATAACCTAAATAGGTAAGCGCTAGCTCGTGCGCTGTCAACCGTGTGCGACCAAAATGACCGCGGCTTGAGACATGAACTTCATCAATTTTTGCAGCGTGTGGGGCGAGTGTCGGCCAAATACGAAGTGTTTCAAAAAACTGACAGCTGGTGTGATTCAATGCAATTAATCGATGATCGTTCGCGTGAGATTCTGCCGCATCGACCAATATAATTTTTAAGGGAGTATCACGTAGCGCACAAGCAAGGGCTGCGCCCACCATGCCGCCACCAATAATGGCTAAATCATACGTCATGCGCTAGCCATTAATGCTTCAATATCATCTATTGTCTTGGGTGCTTTTTTACTTAACACATCAGGACCTTGTGCTGTCACAACAATATCATCTTCAATCCGTACACCAATATTGTGCCAACGTGTTGGAACACCTGGAATGTCAGCAGAAATATAAATGCCGGGTTCAACGGTCCGCACCATATTGGGCTCCAATTCACGCCATTGATGATTGATTTTGTAATTGCCTGCATCATGTGTATCGAGTCCAAGCCAGTGGCCTGAACGGTGCATATAGAAAGGAGAATAAGCTTGCTTCTCAATTAAATCATCCAGCTTGCCCTGGAGTAATCCGACATCCAATAAACCTTCAGTAATAATTTTAATGACGATGTTATCTATTTCGTTCCAGGGAGTGCCCGGTTTGACTGCGTTAATACCCGCTAATTGTGCTGCTAACACAATTTCATAAATGGCACGCTGCTCGCCTGTAAAACGACCATTGATGGGAAAGGTGCGTGTGACATCCGCCGAATAATAAAAATATTCGGCGCCAGCATCAATTAACACCAGGTCACCGTCTTGCATAATTTGATCGTTGGTAATGTAATGCAAAATACAACTATTCGCGCCGCTGCCAATGATCGGTGTATAAGCATGATGACGTGCATTTTGGCGCAAAAATTCGTGTGTCATTTCTGCTTCGAGTAGATATTCTGGCATGCCAGGTTTGCAAGTGCGCATGGCGCGAATATGCGCATCAGCACTGATTTCGGCGGCTCTGCGCATCAAGGCAATTTCAGCCTCGCTTTTAAAAACGCGCATTTCGTGCAGCAGGGGATGAATGTCCACGAAAGTGGTAGGGGCTTCCACTCCGCTGCGTACTTTATCTTTGACCGCATTGATAGCGGACAAAACAAGTTCATCAAATGCAGGCGACACGCCCAGTGTATAATAAATTTTTTCACGGCCTTCGAGTAATTCAGGTAAGGTTTTTTTTAAATCTTGAATGTCGAATGCTTCATCGGCACCCACATGCTCGCGCGCGCCAGCTTGCCCTGCACGATAACCATTCCAAATTTCTTCATCACGATTTCTGGCACGATTAAATAAAACAAATTCTCCCTTTTTACGCTGAGGTGCGAGGATTAATACAGCTTCAGGTTCGTTAAAGCCTGTTAAGTAATGAAAGTCGCTGCTTTGTCGATAGGGGTATTCATGATAATGGTTGCGTATAGCTTGGGGGGCAGCGTTTAAAATGACAAGGCTATCCGGGCCGATTTTTTCCATGAGCGCTTTGCGACGGTGAGCAAATTCAGTCATTTTTAACATAGCATCCTCCTCCGTTTTTTTACTAGGGCCTGTCGTCAACTAATTGACGACGGGTCCTAATGCAAATGATTATTTTCATCTGTCGCGTGATTGGGATTTCCGCTTTTTAAATCCTGAAAAACCAATAGCACACCAAGACGTACATATTCTACTAATTCAAAATAAGCTGTTTCATCTTCTTCATTGTCTGCAATATCACCATAAGTGACTTGGGCAATTTCAATCAGATCATTGAGTGTTTCGGTGACGTCACTGGGTTCACGGTTTTGCAAAGGTATTTTGGATTGTTCTAAGCCGGTGAGAAACCCTTGGCACCAGAGGCCAAGTGCCTCCGTGCGGCTATTAATGTCCGTGTTATCCCCTGGCAGTAACAGGGTAAATTCAAATGAAAATTCACTCATTTGATGGTAACTCATTTCATACAGTTGTTGTAATAATTCACGGTATTCAGGCGATTTGACATTTCCCAATACGAGTTTTTCCCAATGATGATCAATTTTCCCGGAAGTTGCACAGATATAACCACAGAATAAGCCATGTACTTCAGCAGGATGAAAGGACGATTTGGCGGCAGCGAGGAGCTCGGCGACGTCTGTGTAGCTGGGTAAAGCGGGTGTTGTTTGAGTCATAGGATGGCCTGTTATTTATGTGGCTGAATGGTGGACACGCTGCGCTTTGTCCACCCGAGCAGCTTAGTTACTTACGGTAATGATCTTCATCGCATTCGTTCGACCATGCACGCCCATCAAATCACCTTTAGTCAAAATAACTAAATCGCCTTCTTTTAGGATATTTCGTTTGCGTAATTCGTTGACTGCGGCTTGGTTAACGCTGTGGCGATCAACATCCGTTGCATCAAATGGAATGGGATACACTCCCCGGTAAAGTGCCATGCGACGTTGCGTTGTTGCATGACGGCTTAAGCCATAAATGGGAATGCTCGATTTGATACGAGACATCCATAACGGAGTGGTCCCCGATTCTGTTAACGCAATAATGGCTTTAATATCAAGATGGTTTGCTGTGTACATGGTAGCCATCGCGATAGCTTCATCGACATATTTAAAATGGGCTTCCAAACGGTGCTTAGAAATTTTCGCGCTGGGATTTTTTTCTGCACTTAAACAAATACGATCCATTGCTGCGACTGCTTTATCAGGATATTTGCCGACAGCGGTTTCCTGTGACAACATAACCGCATCGGTGCCATCCAAAACCGCATTCGCAACGTCAGACACTTCTGCGCGTGTGGGAATGGTGTTGTAAGTCATCGTTTCTAGCATTTGTGTCGCTGTGATGACCGGTTTATTTAAAGCACGGGCTGCGCTAATAATAAGTTTTTGTACGCCGGGCAATTCTGCATCACCTAATTCCACCCCTAAATCACCTCGAGCAACCATGACCGCATCAGAGGCTAGAATAATTTCTTCAATATTAACGACTGCTTCGGCGCGTTCAATTTTTGCGATAATACCCGCAGTGCCGCCCGCCGCTTTGAGCAACACGCGCGCTTCGTTTATATCTTCTGCGCTGCGAGGAAAAGAAATAGCAATATAGTCTGCGGCTAATCGCACGGCTTCAATTAAATCCGAACGATCTTTATCGGTGAGTGCCTCAGCTGACAAGCCTCCACCGAGACGATTAATGCCTTTATTGTTAGATAACTCACCTTCTACAACAACGATACAGTAAATGCGATGCGTTTCGATTTTTTCAACGCGCATAACGATGCGGCCATCATCTAACAATAAGGTATCGCCGGGCACAACGTCATTAGGTAAGTTTTTATAATCGAGACTGACTGATTTTTCCGTTCCTTCCTCGTCCCCTAATTGGGTATCAAAGATAAATGGCTGACCTTCTTTTACGTATATTTTTTTGTCTTTGAATCGACCAATACGAATTTTAGGGCCTTGCAGGTCGGCTAAAATCGCGACGGTTTTATTAAGCTCGGCTGCAATTTTGCGAACCATGGTAATGCGTTGCTCATGTGTTTCGCGACTACCATGCGAAAAATTGGCGCGAAAAACATCGGCCCCCGCAGACAAGACACGTCTCAGCGTGTCTTCGTCGTCCAGTGAGGGGCCTAATGTGACTACAATTTTGGTGCGGCGTAAATGGTTCATGTGACTTTTTCAGCCTTTTTAGCTCGTTCTTCTAAAGCCGCAATTGCGGGTAACTGCTTTCCTTCCAGGAAAGAAAGAAAAGCACCACCTCCTGTGGATATATAATCGATCTTATCGGCAACACCATACGCTTCAATTGCTGCCAATGTGTCACCACCACCCGCGACAGAAAAACCCGAACTTTCAGCGATGGCTTTGGCGATTGCACGTGTTCCTTCAGAATATTGTTCAATTTCGAAGGCACCGACCGGGCCATTCCATAAAATCGTTTTGGCTTTTTTGATAATACTACTTAATTGCTTGATGGTGTCAGGACCAATGTCATAAATTTTTTCGTTGTCATCGATTTGTGAGATCAAGCGCACAGAACTTTCCGAATCTTCCGATAATCGTTCACCGACCATGACGTCAGTTGGAATGGGAATTTCTGCGCCCCGGTTTTTCGCGGCGACACATAAACGTTCTGCTTCATCAATTAAATCGGGTTCAAACAACGATTTTCCAACGGTATAACCTTCCGCTGCGATAAATGTATTTGCGATCCCACCGCCGACAATAAGGCAATCCACTTTTTGGGAGAGTGAATCCAGTAGCGATAATTTAGTCGAGACTTTCGAGCCGCCGACAATAGCAACCACGGGTTTTTTCGGGTTATGCATAATTTTGGTGAGTGCTTCCATTTCGGCGGCGAGTAGCGGACCTGCGCAAGCAATGGGAGCATATTCGATAATACCGCAGGTGGACGCTTCGGAGCGATGTGCGGTGGCGAAGGCATCCATCACAAACACATCACACAGTTTCGCCATTTTTTGCGAGAGGTCATTGGTATTATCTGTTTCACCATTATTAAATCGCACATTTTCGAGTAAAACGAGATCATGGTTGCCCATGGAAAAACCATTCGTCCAATGCGAAATTAAGGGCACTTCTTGCTTAAGCAATTTGGAGAGGTGTGCGGCAATAGGCGCTAGCGTGTAATGTTCGTCAAACCCGCCTTCTTCGGGCCGTCCGAGATGAGACATAACCATGACTTTTGCACCCGCTTTTAGGGCGGCTTTGATAGTTGGAATGGCGGCGCGAATGCGAATATCACTTGTAATGACCCCCTGCTTGATGGGGACATTCAAATCTTCTCGAATAAGAACGCGCTTTCCCTTCAACTTAAGATCGGACATTTTAATAAGATTCATTCCCTAGCTCCTGATGTTTGCGTAATGTGTGTGAATTTATTGCATAATATAGGTAAATACAAGGGGAGAAAAATGCCTGATTCTCCCTACATCGGATAGAAAAAACAATGTAGGGTGGATTAGATGCGTTTTTTGCATCGTAATCCACCAAATCTAAATAAATAGCAGAGCATTGGTGGATTACGATGCAAAAAACGCATCTAATCCACCCTACATTTTATTTGTCGATCCAGAAAGGCTAAAGGAACCCAAATGCTCATTAATCCCCTTCGAACTTTCTTTAAATTAGAAGCCGCCAGCGGTCTTTTGCTTTTTTTGACCGCTTTAATTGCCCTTCTCCTCGCCAATTCTCCGTTCGCCCTTTTTTATCAACAACTCCAACAATGGTTACAATTTCCCATTAATGAAGGCTTGATGACGCTATTTTTTTTGCTGGTCGGGCTTGAGTTGAAGAGAGAGTTTTTGCAAGGAGGGCTGGGAGAGTTGAAACAAATGATGTTGCCGATGGTTGCAGGCTTAGGTGGCATGATAGTTCCTGCTTTGATTTATGTCCTCGTTAATCACGCAACGCCTATCGGGTTAAAGGGTTGGGGGATACCGGTTGCAACGGATATTGCTTTTGCATTGGGTGTGTTGTCTTTATTTGGCAAAAAAGTGCCGGCCGGGTTGAAATTATTTTTAATGACCTTGGCGATTTTTGATGACATAGGCGCCGTATTGATTATTGCTTTTTTTAACACACAAGCATTATCCCCCGTCTTTTTAATGTTGGCATTGCTGATAGTTGCCAATTTGGGCATGCTTAATCGGCTGCGTGTGCTGCGATTGTTGCCTTATATCGTGTTAGGTGGATTGTTGTGGTTTTGTTTATTAAAAAGTGGAGTCCATCCCACTCTGGCTGGGATCGTGCTCGCATTTTTTATCCCTATGCAAAAACAATCCAGTCCTTTGCATCGATTAGAAAACAACCTACATCCTTGGGTAGCGTATGGTGTCATGCCGTTATTTTCTTTGTTGAATGCGGGTTTATCGTTCCAAGGCATCACCTGGTCCCATCTATTTGATTCGGTGACGCTAGGTATTATTTTAGGCTTATTTTTGGGTAAACAAGTCGGTGTATTCATAGTCGCTCGGTTGTTTATTCATTGGAAGCGTATTTCACTGCCCGCACAAACGTCTTGGCTTGCATTATATGGGGTCGCGCTTTTGTGTGGGATCGGTTTTACTATGAGTTTGTTTCTTGGTACGCTTGCTTTCGCAGGCGATTTCCCCGCGTATATGCCCAAAGTACGATTGGGTGTATTGACCGGCTCTTTATTATCAGGCTTGGTGGGCGCAGCCGTATTACAAATAGCACTCTCACCTAAACGTAGGGTGGATTAGGTGCGTTTTTGCACCGTAATGCACCAAGACTAAACAACAAAAGAACCTATTATGCAACGAATTCTGGTAACAGGCGGCGCTGGATTTATTGGCTCCCATACCGTCGATTTATTATTAGCAAACCAAATGGAGGTTATCGTATTTGATAATCTCGCTTCGGGCCGCTTGGCTTATCTCAATTTATCGCACCCGCGATTGACTTTTATTGAGGGTGATATTCTCCATTTTTCCGAATTGCTTGCTGCTATGGAAAGTTGTGATGCCGTGTTGCATCTAGCCGCTTTGCCTTCTGTGCCTAAATCGATTGAGGACCCCATTGCCTCTTTACAAGTGAATACCGCCGGATTTTTGCATGTGTTACAAACCATTCGGTTATTAAAAAAACCGATACGTTTGGTTTATGCATCAAGCGCTGCTGTTTACGGCAATAGCACCGATTTGCCCTGCGATGACAGTAAACCCCTCACCACAGATGCTTTATCGCCGTATGCATTGGAAAAAGCCAACAATGAACGGTATGCCGATTTGTTTCAGCGATTGATGGGATTAAATGCAATCGGGTTGCGTTATTTTAATGTCTATGGTCCAAGACAAGATCCGGCCTCGCCGTATTCGGGCGTAATTTCCCGCTTTATCGAGCATTATCAACACGACCAAGCCATTTCTATTTTCGGCGATGGTAGGCAGTCGCGTGACTTTATTCATGTCAACGATGTGGCGCGGGCGAATTGGCTTGCCTTGCAAAGCACGTATTGTGGAATGGCAAATGTCGCCACAGGAAAAGCGGAAACACTTGTCGATTTAATACGTTATATCGAAGCTCACGGCAAAAAAGCGAAAGTAAACTTTGCTGCTCCTCGTGTAGGTGACATTCGAGAATCGTATGCTAAGACTGAGAAAGCCGCGCATTATCTTAAATTTCAAGCAGAAATCCGTTTGCAGGAAGGAATTCAATCATTGCTCAAAATCGAGTATCATAACGGCCTTAAATAAAATAAATAGGTAAGGTTGGCGCGATGTGGGCGTTGTGCCATCCTACGTATAAATTGCAGTGGGGAAGCGTTATGCAAAAAGCAGAAACAGCCGAACAAGCTTGCACCAAGCGTCGCTATGAAGTGACACGCGCTGATTTGCCATTATCTTGTCCCATGAACGATATGCGAGTATGGGATGCTCATCCGCGTGTGTATTTACCGATTGAAGAAGCGGGCCAAGTCAGTTGCCCTTATTGTGCGGCGGAGTTCGTGCTAAAAAAATGAAAAACGAGACGCTATTAGTGGTAGGGCCGGCTTGGATCGGCGATATGGTGATGGCGCAGTGTTTGTTTAAACTGCTCAAACAACATCATCCTGATCGAATGATTGATGTGCTCGCGCCAGGTTGGAGCGTGCCCTTGTTGGCGCGCATGCCCGAAGTGACCGAATCCCTCGTCATGCCCATTGGTCATGGTCAATTAGCACTGAGCGAACGCCGCGCGATAGGCAGGCAATTGAGTGCGAAATCCTATCAACAAGCTATTGTCTTACCTAACTCATTCAAATCCGCTCTTATTCCTTGGTGGGCAGATATTCCCATTCGTACCGGTTGGCGGGGTGAAATGCGTTATGGCGTGTTGAACGATATGCGTGTGTTAGATAAAAAACGTTTTCCCTTAATGATCGAACAATTCATGGCATTGGGGTTACCTTCGGATGCGCCTTTGCCGCATGTTTATCCTTTGCCTGAATTAGTGATTTCACCTGTCAGCCGCGCGGAAGCGGTTGCCAAATATCAATTAACCACCGACCGGCCTATTTTAATCTTGTGTCCCGGTGCCGAGTTTGGTCCAGCGAAGCGTTGGCCGGAACCACACTATGCCGCAGTCGCTAATGAAAAGTTACGCGCGGGTTGGCAAGTTTGGATTTTTGGTTCGCCCAAAGATCGGCCGGTTGCTGAAAAAATCATGGCGTTAACCGGCCAACAGTGCGTAAATTTAACGGGTAAAACGCAATTGGAAGAAGCGGTGGATCTCTTATCATTGGCACAAGCGGTGGTCAGCAATGATTCTGGTCTCATGCATATCGCAGCCGCTTTGCAAATACCCTTGATTGCTGTGTATGGCCCCACTACATCTGCATTTACTCCACCCTTACATCCCCAAGCGAAAGTCGTGAGCTTAACACTTGAGTGTCAGCCTTGTTTTCAACGTGATTGTCCTTTAAAGCATCAAAATTGCATGCAGATGCTAGAACCTAAGAAAGTGCTCGGCCTCATGGCGGGGTGGTAACCTATGCGAGTCCTCGTCATTAAAACATCATCCATGGGTGATATTATTCACACACTGCCTGCATTGACCGATGCGGGAAAAGCCATTCCAGCGATTCGTTTTGATTGGGTTGTTGAAGAAAACTTCGCAGAAATTCCGCATTGGCATCCTTTGGTTGATCAAGTCATTCCTGTGGCTATTCGTCGCTGGCGGAAGAATCTATTTTCTCCGCAAACTCGACAAGAAATTAAAACATTTTGCGAAACGCTGCGCACCACCCATTATGATTTGATTATCGATGCGCAAGGATTATTTAAAAGTGTGTGGATCACTTGGCTTGCGAAAGGAAAAGTGTGTGGGTTGGATCGGCAGTCGGCGCGTGAACCATTCACTGCCTTTTTTTACCAACAACAATGTAGCGCTCCTTGGAATTTGCATGCGGTAACGCGTCTACGCCATTTGTTTAGCCAAGCATTAAATTATTCTTTACCCGAAGCCATGGCGGATTACGGGATAAATCGAGCGCAATTGGGGGGTGGAGAGCCTCAAGATTATTTGGTTTTTTTACATGGCACAACGTGGCCAACCAAACATTGGCCTGAAGAATATTGGTTACAATTGGCGAACATCGCAAAGCAACAGGGATTGCGTGTCTTATTGCCTTGGGGAAATGTAACAGAACAGGAGCGTGCGGAGCGAATCGCTGCGAATTGCTCCGGGGCAGAAGTTTTGCCTCGTCAGGATTTGGTGGGTATCGCAAAAATTTTAGCGAGAGCGAAGGCGATCGTCTCTGTTGATACAGGATTGGGTCATTTAGCGGCCGCCTTGGATGTGCCGACGGTTTCACTTTACGGGCCAACGGACCCCGCGCTCACGGGCGCGATGGGCCAATCTCAAGTGCATCTTTCAGCCGCTTTTCCTTGCGCACCTTGTTTTAGTCGGGAATGTACTTATGCAGGCGCAACACGTGCCGCAGTCTTTCCCCCGTGTTTTTCTGTATTGCCGCCAGAGCGGGTTTGGGAAGCATTGGCATCATTTTTAACATAAGAAAGAAAAATCTAGCGTGAGCTTTGATCGACGATTTTCACCAACGCAAACCAATTGTCAACAGACCCTAGTCTGGAGTGAAAAGATTGTTATCCACCTCTTTCGTCGAATTATCAGGTAATGCATCACTTTTAAATGTGTTACTCGTGTAACCTGGGTAATTGGATTTGATGGGTGGGCTATCTACCGCGCCGATATTGGCAAATACTTTTTGATCTTTGCAGAGCTTAAGTTGTCCTTTGGAAGGGTAGGCTGTGATTTGAATGCGGCTGTTTTGGCGAATGCTATCTGCCTGGATCGTATTGGCAATCGGGAAATAGCTGCCATATCCGACATAACTTAATGCACGCGTCGGTGAATTGGGGTCAAATTCGGCTCCTCCTTTGAAAGCATTGATGCCATGTGCCCACATATACGCAGACACTTCACGGGCGCGTCTTTCAGAAAGAGACAATTCGTAGCGGCGTGTGCCAAAACCGCTGGTGCTGCCGGAAACTAAGATATTGTTATTGGGATAACGTTTTAAAACTTCTACCGTGCTTTGCAATGCAGGGCCTGCTTCAGGTAGTAATTCAGCCGAATTTTCATCAAAAATGTTATCGGTTGGAAATTCAATGGTGACATAATCACCGAGTGTATAAACCTGTCCACCAGCTTGCCTAATGCCTCCGGCCGCAAAATCGAGCGAACTCATATAATAACCCAATGCAGCGCCACCCAAAGCAGCTAAGCCAATCGTATATTTTGTACCACCCAGCAAAGCGGCGCCGCCTGCACCTGCTGCACCACCGATAATAGTGGGCCCGGGTTTACCGGTCATTTCATTGTCAGTAGTAAAGGGATTAAAAGAACAAGCGGTCGGCAGTAGAATGAGTGGGAAAAATAAAAAGTAAAGCGCACTGCGTTTGTGAATCATCCCAGAATACCCTAATTTTGATGATTTTTAGAATAGCAGATTGGAGGGGATTGTCACGGAAAACATATAAACAGTCATCCCCGAATGCTTTAGTCGGGGACCTGTTTACCTACGAGGAGATCCCCGACTAAAGCATTCGGGGATGACTGTTTATAGGTCGGTAATGGTTTTATGGGCGCGATGCCAATCTTTTATAAACTTCGCCATAAATGATTAAAAGCCAGGGCAATCCCCAAATTAATCCAATGTAGATAGTGATGATACTAACAAAAAGAATAAACATATTCACAATAGCTAAACCGAGCAGATTCCATGCATTTCCTTTTGTTGCTTTGAAAGAGTTTTTTAACGCGTCGACAGGGTTTTGTTTTTTATCCAGAATAAAACCCAATCCGAGCCACATGCGAAGAGAGAGAGCAATAAAAAGGATAACCGCCAGGAAATATAAAATAAATGCGACAACATTGAGAGCAGGGGAAGGTTGGTTTTGACTGTACATTAAAGCAACGTAACCTAAAACAGTGAGTAAAATAGCGGGAATAAAAATAAAGAACTGCAAAATATAAAGACCAATAGTGGAAAGGAAGGTGCGAATAGTTAGCACTTCTTTCACCATGGTATAGTGAATGGGAACGTCTTGCGCACGCCGAATGCCAATATAAAGCAGCGCGATAGTTGATAAAATTTGTAGGACGTAAAGTATAACCATAAAAACAGGCTGTAACACAATGGAGCTTAAAATAGCTGCAATTATTTCTGCGATAAAAAATATACCGAAAATAGCCCAGAATGTTCCTTTTGCGCCTTTTACTTTTTGCCAGGCGGCTTTGACACTTTCCATTACAGGTAAGCTATAAGTCATTTCTGTCATGTTAGTTCCTTATAACAAGTAAGAGGACTAAAACATTAGCATAACGCAAAAATCGAGTTAAGACATAATGTTTGTTGCTGATTAAATAGGCATTACTTATACTTCTCGAAACATCTGTGCAATCACAAGGAAGCATAATGGGTCATCAATTGGAGTCGCGCTCTTATACAGCATGGCAATTACTTAAAGCCTATTGGCAGTCAGATTATCGCAAAAGCGCGTACACTTTTTTGAGTGCTGTATTGGTGATGTCGATGATGTTGGTTGGAATGGATGTGGTTTTTACCAGTTGGTACAACTATTTTTACAATGCATTGCAAGATTATGATTGGCGCGGTGCATTTGATCTGATTATTATTTTTATTTTTTTGGCTTCTATTAATATTGTTCTTGCCGTTTATCGTTACTATCTGCAAAGTTTTCTTGGGTTACGTTGGCGGCGTTGGCTGACAGACCAGTTTTTGAATCGATGGTTAGAAAATCGGGGTTATTATTATCTAGAAGATTTTAATGACACAACCGATAACCCCGATCAGCGTATTCAAGAAGACATTAATAGCTTAGTGAATCTTTCTTTGTCGCTTTTGCTCGGTATGTTAAGTGCGGTTGTTACCATTTCGGCATTTATTTTTATTTTATGGAAATTATCCGGCACAATCACTATCCCACTGGGTTCTTATGGAGCATTGCATGTTCCCGGTTATTTAGTGTGGGTCGCTATTATTTATGCCTTATTTGGTACGTTAATCACATTTAAAATTGGGCGCCCGTTGGTGATGTTGAATTTCGAGCAACAACGGCGCGAAGCAAATTTTCGTTTTGCCGCAATCGATTTGCGTTCTCACGCGGAGCACGTTGCTTTATATCGAGGCGAGCAACATCAAAAAACCATTTTGCATAGAATGTTTGGCGACGTATTAGAAAATTGGTATGCCATCATTTTACGGCAAAAATTATTGCTATGGTTTACCGCAGGCTATAATCAGGTTTCTGTCATATTGCCATTGGCAGTGGCGCTGCCTAATTATTTTAATAAAGTATTTAAATTGGGTGGTTTGATTCAAACGCTTTCGGCTTTCGGCAGAATTCAAGATGCATTATCTTTTATCGTCAATTCGTATACGACGATTGCGGAATGGCAAGCGGTCATGCGACGGTTGCTTACATTTTTAAATCACGTTTATCAAGTTGAACAGGATGCAGTAAAAAATAATCACTTTCAGTATTCAGTCGCACCGCAAAATACGATTACGACACAGGGCGTAACCATTTTTACCCCGAATGGCGAAAAAATATTAGAAAATATTACGCAAGAATTTGTGCATGGCGAGCATTACTGGATCAAGGGAAATTCGGGCATTGGTAAAAGCACGTTTGTGCGTGCGTTGGCAGGTATTTGGCCTTATGGTTCTGGCACAATCGAATTTCCTAGCAATCAAAACATCATGTACATTCCGCAGCGTTCTTATATGCCTTTAGGAAGCTTGCAGGAAGCATTGTTGTTTCCGGATGATGTACTGACTGTTTCCGAAAATGAATTAAAACAATTATTGTTCGCTTGTGATTTGCCTAATTTGGCAAATGAGCTGCAGCATGTTACGGTCTGGTCGGAGCATTTATCACCGGGCGAATTGCAGCGCATTGCGTTTGTGCGTGTCTTATTGCATAAGCCTGACTGGGTGTTTTTAGATGAAAGTACATCAGCGTTAGATTTATTTCATGAAAAACAACTCTATGAATTATTAAAAGAACGATTACCTAATTGTTCAGTCGTTAGCATTGGTCATCGGCCCAGCCTGCAGGAATTCCATGACCATCAGGTGGATTTGTCAACGTATGCGGTTGCAAGAAAAGCCGCGGCTATGGCGTAATAGTTTGTTTATAATGATTTTTCCATCCTAAAAAGACTTTTTTTCAAACAAGGAAGGATCGCCCAACTTATGCTATAATTACGGGGATCTGTTTATTCCTAAACAATATATACAATATATAAAGGTGAACACTCTATGTATGGCGTTTTAAACTTACCCTGGTGGGGTTATATCGTCGCAACCTTAGCATTAACGCAAGTAACAATCATGGCCGTCACGATTTTTTTACATCGTTGCCAGGCTCATCGCGCGTTAGAATTACACCCGATTGTCAGTCATTTTTTCCGTGCGTGGCTATGGCTCACGACCGGCATGGTTACCAAGGAGTGGACCGCTATTCACCGTAAACATCATGCTAAAGTCGAAACAGCCGATGATCCACATAGCCCGCAAGTTCAAGGTATTTGGCGCGTGTTTTTTCAAGGCGCGGAGCTTTACAGAAAAGAAGCTAAAAATCCTGATACATTAGAGCGTTATGGTCAGGGTACGCCGGATGACTGGATGGAGAAAAATATTTATTCGAACAGTAAATATGGCATTCTCATCATGTTCATCATTGATCTGGTTTTGTTTGGGCCCATTGGCATCACGATATGGGCTTTACAAATGGCCTGGATTCCATTGTTTGCGGCTGGCTTCGTTAATGGTGTTGCCCACTATGTAGGTTACCGTAATTTCGAATGTCAGGATGCTTCACGCAATGTTTCGCCTATTGGTTTTTTTATCGGGGGCGAAGAATTGCATAACAATCACCATACATTTGGCACGTCGGCTAAATTCTCTGTCAAATGGTGGGAATTTGATATGGGTTGGCTTGTTATTCGAACCTTGCAATTTTTGGGGTTAGCTAAACCAAAACGCATTCCACCCAAGGCACACTTGGCACGCGGCAAAGCCACGATCGATATTGATACCTTAAAAGCGATTTTAACCAACCGTTTTCAAGTGATGGCCGAATATAGTAAAGAAGTCATCATTCCAGTGTTAAGTGAAGAGCGTCGCCGTGCCGGTGAGGCGGGCCATGCTATGTTAAGACGCGTGCGTAAGTTATTAGTGAGGGAAACATCGTTGGTTGATCAATCAGGCCAGCAACGATTAGCCAATGTATTGGAGCGCTATCGTTCGTTGAATGTGGTGTACCAATTTCGGCTCAAGTTGCAGAATATTTGGGTGAAAAGCACAGCAACACAAGCAGAATTGCTGGAGGCATTACAAGAGTGGTGCCGACAAGCGGAAGCGACCCATATTCAGGCATTGCGGGATTTTGTTGGTCAGCTTAAAGCGTACGTGCCAGGTAAGAATCCTGTCTAACGCTATCATCGTAACGGCCAGGCAGGAATTCTGTCTGGCCAAAAAAAACCCGCACAAAGCGGGTTTTTTTTGGACCAAAGAAAAGAAACAAATTACAATTTCGTTTCTTCAAACAAAACATGCATGCCCGTTTTGCCGGTTTCGGCGTTATAAGCGCGTGGATCGAAATACTTTTGCTTAAATTTGTCAGCCATGGTTCGCTTGTTTTTGGTGGTTGTGCGAAATGTACCGGTTTTTTTACCTGCTTTGGTAACGCCGGTAGATAACATTTTGATTTTATCGCGCATATAAATACCCTTCTAGCGATTAGTTTGCTTGTTTTTCACGTTCTTTAATGTCTTGTAAAACTTTTTCAATGCCGTATTTATCAATAATACGCATTCCCTTCGTGCTAACACGTAATTTAATGTAACGTTTTTCGCTTTCTAACCAAAAGCGATGCTCTTGAAGGTTGGGAATAAAGCGTCGTTTCGTTTTATTGTTGGCGTGAGAGACATTATTTCCCACTACTGCACGCTTCCCAGTCACCTGACACATTCTTGGCATAAACTTTATCTCCGAAATCATCATATTGCGCAAAGGCAGGTCGCGATTTATACCAGAAAGGGGCTGGGCATGCAAGTGATTCGCATTATAATGACGGCTTTTATGCCAAGCGGAAAAAATGTAGGGTGGATTAGGCGCTTTTTGCCGTAATCCACCAACATAGAATCAAATTGTCGCATTGCTTGGTGGATTACGATGCAAAAAACGCATCTAATCCACCCTACGTTTGGGCGCTATAGCAGGCCCCTTTCCGCAAACGAAATCACTCCTTGCTGTCCTATTACAAAATGATCTACCACGGATACCTCCACCAATGCCAATGCTTGCTTTAGGCGTTGCGTCACCTCTTTGTCTGCTTGGCTAGGCGTGGGGTTCCCCGACGGATGATTGTGCGCCAAAATGACTTTAGCGGCGTTATGCGAAAGAGCACGTTTAACTACTTCACGTGGATAGATGCTCGCTTCATTAAGTGTGCCTTGGAATAATTCCTCAAAACAAATCAAACGGTTATGATTATCCAAAAATAAGCAGGCGAAAACTTCATGGGAATAATTTTTGAGTTGGTTAGCTAAAAATCGGCTAGTCAGTTGGCTATCTTGTAATGCTTCTCCTGGTTGGATGTCATGATCTATAAAGCGACGCCCCAGCTCCAAAGCAGCTTTCAATAAAGCATATTTGGCCTTGCCCAGGCCCGGTTGCCGATACATTTCATGGGGGTAACTTTGCAATAATTTTTTAAGACCGCCAAAGGTAGTCAATAATTCACGTGCGATGTCCAGCGCGGTTTTGCCGCGTACACCCGTATTGACAAAGATAGCCAATAATTCAGCATCCGACAGATTTTTTGCGCCGAAAGTTAATAATTTCTCGCGCGGCCGTTCATTTAACGGCCAGTGATTGATAGGCATAAAAGGAGTTCTCTGATATCTTCTCTCGTATGAAACAGTTATTAATGCAAAAACATATTCTCGTCGGTGTAACCGGCGGTATTGCGGCTTATAAAAGCGCTGATTTGGTCAGACGCTTGCGTGAGGCGGGGGCGATCGTTCGGGTCGTGATGACAGAACATGCGAAAGAGTTTATTACCCCTCTGACGATGCAAGCGGTCTCTGGCCATCCTATCCACGATGAAATATTCGATTTAAAAGCAGAAGCGGCCATGGGGCATATTGATCTAGCGCGTTGGGCAGATGCGGTTTTGATTGCGCCGGCAACAGCCGATTTTTTGGCGCGCATGGCGGGGGGAGAGGCGAACGATTTATTAACCACGCTTTGCCTAGCGACTCAGGCGCCGATTGCGGTTGCACCGGCAATGAATCAAGGCATGTGGAAGAATACGCGGACAGAACAGAATGTACAAGTGCTTAAACAGCAAGGCATTCACTTATTAGGCCCGGCAGAAGGTAGCCAAGCCTGTGGTGATACGGGGCCTGGGCGTATGCTAGAACCGCTTGAGTTGATCGAACGATTAGAAGCAATATTTGCAACTGGCAGTTTAAGCGGCCAATCTGTTTTAATAACAGCGGGCCCCACGCGCGAAGCGATCGACCCTGTGCGTTATCTGACCAATGCGAGCTCGGGCAAAATGGGCTATGCGTTGGCGGAAGCTGCCGCAGCAGCGGGGGCGCGCGTAACGCTGATTAGCGGCCCTGTTTCTTTACCTTGTCCGCCGCGAGTAGAGCGTATCTGTGTAGTCCGTGCTTCTGAAATGTATGAAGCGGTCATGGCCCGTGTTTCTGAGTGTGATATTTTTTTGGGCGTGGCGGCTGTTGGCGATTATCGATGTGTGACAGTCGCGCCACAAAAAATCGCGAAAACGAGCGAAACATTAACGCTGACTTTTGAGCGCAATCCCGATATTCTGGCGAGTGTGGCTGCATTAAAAGAGCGTCCTTATGTCATTGGTTTCGCAGCGGAGACCGAAAATGTGATAGCCAATGCACGAGCCAAATTAATCCGTAAAAAATTGGATATGATTATTGCCAATCAAGTAGGCGAGCAGCTCGGTTTTGAGCAAGAAGAAAATGCGGTGACAGTGTTGACTGACGATAAGCAGTATGAATACACAAAAAAACGAAAATCGCAGTTGGCGCGCGAGTTGATTGCATTGATTGCTACTCATAACTAACCGCCACTTAACCGTGTTGAAATTTTTTTATTTTTTATATAAGAGGCCCCATGGAAGAACAATACGATCTAGTCAGTGAAACTCCCCCATTAAATTTACGCAAACAGTTACCTATTCAAGTCAAAATCCTCGATGAGCGCATGGGGAAAATCTTCCCTTTACCGCGCTATGAAACGCAAGATTCTGCGGGCTTAGATTTGCGTGCTTGCTTGGATGGCTCTTTAACGGTCGAGCCTGGTCAAACGCACCTTATTCCAACCGGTATTTCAATTTATATTGGTGATCCTAATCTTGCCGCCGTGATTTTGCCGCGTTCCGGTTTAGGGCATAAACATGGATTAGTCATGGGAAATTTAGTCGGTTTGATTGATGCCGATTATCAAGGCCCCCTCATGATTTCCTGCTGGAATCGTGGGTTAAGTTCCTATACCATTGAGCCCGGCGATCGGATTGCACAATTAGTGTTCTTGCCGATAGCACGCGTGAGTTTTGAATTAGTCAATGAGTTTGAAGCGAGCACCCGAGGAACGGGTGGTTTTGGTCATTCAGGAAAGAATTGAGGCAAAAAAACATATGCTACAAGAACAAACAATCCAAGTAGATCGCTCTATTTTTCGTGCCTATGACATTCGTGGCATCGTTAATCTTAATCTAACCGAACAAACCGTTTATTCCCTGGGCCGTGCCATTGGTTCCATGGCAATTGAGAGCGGTGAAAAACGGATTGCCATGGGGCGCGATGGACGATTATCTGGCCCGCGTTTATCGCAAGTGTTGTGCGACGGCTTGTTGAGCGCAGGCTGCGATGTGCTGGATATTGGCCTTGTTCCAACGCCACTTTTATATTTCGCAACTTACATGGCGGATACACGTTCCGGTGTCATGTTGACGGGCAGTCATAATCCGGCGGAATACAACGGCTTAAAGATTATGATTGGCGGTAAGACATTGGCCGAAGAAGGTGTCCAAGAGTTATATAATCGCATTGTGGAACAGAATTTCACACACGGTCAGGGCGCGCGTTACGAAATGGAGATGATTGAACGCTACATGACTCGCGTCACTGGCGATGTGCAGCTAGCGAGGCCGCTCAAAATTGTTGTGGATGGTGGGAATGGCGTGGCGGGTGCTGTTGCCCCCGAATTGTTTCGACGCATGGGTTGTGATGTACAGGAATTATTTTGTGAAATCGATGGTCGTTTTCCCAATCATCATCCGGATCCAAGCCAAATCGAAAACCTACAAGATTTAATTCGTGTCGTACAAGAAACAGGAGCTGACATCGGGCTTGCGTTTGACGGTGACGCGGATCGTTTAGGCGTTGTGACCACTACCGGAGAAGTCATTTGGCCTGATCGACAATTAATGGTTTTTGCGAAAGAAATTTTAGCGCGTCAACCGGGCGCCAAAATTATTTTTGATGTGAAATGTACGAATCATTTAGCCAAGGTCATCCACGATGCGGGTGGCGTGCCCATTATGTGGAAAACGGGTCACTCCTTAGTTAAAGCGAAATTAGCTGAAACGCAAGCCGCATTGGCAGGCGAAATGAGCGGTCATATTTTCTTTAAAGACCGTTGGTATGGATTTGACGATGCAATTTATTCAGCCGCTCGCTTGCTCGAAATTCTTGCGCGCACACCAGGAAATAGCGATGAACTATTTCGTGATGTTCCAAACAGTGTGAATACGCCTGAACTCAAGGTATATGTAAATGATGCAGAAAAATTTGAACTCATGGAGCGCCTCGCGCAAAGTGCCAATTTTAGCCCTGCCGAAGTTGTCACGATTGATGGGTTGCGGGTGAATTTTGCCGATGGTTGGGGGTTAGTGCGCCCATCCAATACCACACCTTGTTTGGTGTTACGATTTGAAGCAGAAAGCGCAAGCGTTTTGCAAAAAATTCAACAGGTGTTCCGAGAGTTTTTGTTAAGCGTAAAAGCCGATTTAGTTTTACCATTTTAAAAACAATATAGGGTGGGGTGATGCGTTTTTTGCATCGTCATCCACCTATGCGGCGAGGATCTATGTCTTTAGACTATGATATCACCATCATCGGCAGCGGCATTGTTGGCGCAACCGCGGCTTTAGCACTCGCGCAAGAAACCTCTTTAAAAGTAGCTTTACTCGATACCCAAGCTCACTTTCCTACCTGGCAACCTGAGCAACCCTATGATCATCGCGTCAGTGCTATTTCACTCGCTTCGCAACGTATTTTTCAAGCTATTTCTGTTTGGACTCACATTGAAACAAAACGCATGACCCCTTACACCCATATGCACGTATGGGATGAAAATGGCAATGGCAAAATCGATTTTGCTTGTGATAGCGTCCACGAACCTGTGTTAGGACACATCATAGAAGATAGTGTAATGCGTGCAAGTTTGTTTGATAAAATTAAACAACACCAAGCGATCGACTTTATTTATCCGCTGCACTTAGATGCGTTGCAGCCAACTACCGACGACGTGAAATTAATCACGCAAGATGGAAAAACTATTTCAACGCGTTTAGTGATTGCCGCGGACGGCGCAAATTCGTGGGTACGTGCTCACATGAACATCGCGTTAAAAAGTTGGGATTATGATCAAACCGCTATTGTTGCAACCGTGCAAACCACATTACCGCATCAACAAACTGCATGGCAGCGTTTTTTAAGCACGGGTTCGTTAGCTTTTTTACCTTTAGCGGATAAACAGACTTGCTCTATTGTTTGGTCAACTACCCACGAACACGCGCAGGAGTTATTAACGTTATCCGATGCTGTTTTTTGTGAAAGATTAACATTGGCTTGCGAAAAAAAATTAGGCGTTATCACGCAAGCCAGTCAGCGTTACCATTTTCCACTGCGCATGCGGCACATTAAACAGTATGTGCAAGATCGTCTCGCTTTTATCGGTGATGCAGCGCACACGATTCATCCCTTAGCTGGACAAGGTGTTAATCTGGGCTTGCTGGATGCGGCAGCATTGGTTGAAGTCATTGCAACAGCGTGTAAAAAAAATCGAGATTTTTCACGTCTCGCCATTTTACGTAAGTATGAACGTTGGCGAAAATCAGATAATTTGACCATGCTTGCAGGCGTGGATTTGTTAAAACAATTGTTTGTAAACCAATCTAGCGGGATTAAACAGTTGCGAAATACGAGTATGAATATGGTTAATCGTTTAAACCCATTAAAAAAATTTTTCATTCATCATGCGTTGGGTAAGCGGCAAGATTTGCCACAATTGGCTTGTGTTGTCAGTCCGCTAGGGGCGTCATCAGTCGGCTATAACGAGTACTAGCTACCCTTCAGTTTTGCACCTCAACCCGGTATACTTCCCACCTCTTAGCTCAGTGTAAAAGGAACCACACCATGCCTAAAAAAACTTCCCTGTATGATTGCCATTTGCAATCTTCCGCCAAAATGGTGGATTTTGCGGGCTGGGATATGCCCTTGCATTATGGTTCTCAACTGCAAGAACATCACCAAGTCCGTCAAGATGCGGGTATGTTTGATGTCTCACATATGACAGTTATTGATTTTACAGGACCTGCTACTGCAAAATTTTTGCGTTATTTATTGGCGAACAATATCGATCGCCTCATGCCAGGCAAAGCGCTTTATACTTGCATGTTAAACGAGCAAGGCGGTGTGATTGATGATTTGATCGTTTATAAATTAGCAGATGATCTATATCGTTTAGTCGTAAACTCTTCCACCCGCGAAAAAGATTTGGCTTGGATCAAACAGCAAGCGCAAGGCTATGAGTTAACGATGACAGAGCGTCTTGATACAGCTATGATTGCTGTACAAGGCCCGCAAGTCCGTAATAAACTAGCCACACTTTTTTCTCCCTCTGAGCAACAACGTTTAGCTGATCTCAAACCATTTTCCACCATCCAGATAAACGATTGGTTTATCGCACGTACCGGTTACACCGGTGAAGATGGTTTTGAAATCCTAGTCTCAGACGTTGATGCATCAGCGTTTTGGCAAAAACTCGAAGCAGCAGGCATCAAACCTTGCGGCCTGGGCGCACGAGATACTTTACGCTTGGAAGCGGGGTTAAATTTATATGGTGCGGACATGAATGAAGATGTCACGCCACTTGAGTCCAATTTAGCGTGGACGGTCGCTTTAGAGCCAAAAGAACGTAATTTTATCGGTCGCAACGCATTAGAAAAACAATTGCAAGAAGGGGTAAAACAGAAATTAGTTGGATTGGTTTTGGAAGGACAGGGTGTTTTGCGAAATCATCAAAAAGTCATCGTCGAGAATAAGGGCGAGGGTGAAATTACCAGCGGCAGTTTTTCTCCGACGTTGAACAAAGGCATTGCCTTGGCGCGTGTGCCCGCCGATATCGGTGATGAATGTTGGGTGGAAATCCGCGGCAAAAACGTTTTAGCGCAGGTGATTAAACCGCCGTTTGTACGTCACGGCAAAAAAACATTTTTAGAAACTAGCAAGAATGGAGCGGTAACATGAATAACAGCATACCAAAAACGTTAAAATATTCACGCACGCACGAATGGATCAGACAGGATGATGAAGTTATCACCGTGGGTATCACCGATCACGCGCAATGTATGTTAGGCGATCTCGTGTATGTCGAATTACCTGAAGTCGAAATGAGCTTGGAATTGGGCCAAGAGTGTGCGGTTGTCGAATCCGTCAAAGCTGCCGCTGACATTTATTGTCCTGTTCCTGGTGAAATCGTGGAAGTGAACGAATCGCTTTTTGATAATCCTCAGTTAGTAAACGAAGATCCGTATGGCAAAGGCTGGTTGTTTCGAATTCGTCCGTTTGACAGCAATTTTCGCGAATTATTAAATCCGGACGAATATAGTAAACAGATCGCCTCAGAAGCTCACTAAACAAATTTACGGCGGCGTTTGCCGCCGTACCAAAAAGAGGATGTCGGGTATGCCATTTATCCCCCATACCGAGCAAGAAGTAAAAGAGATGCTTGCAGTGATTGGCGTTTCCAGCACTGAGCAATTATTCGATGAAATTCCTGCCAATTTACGTGTCAAAGAATTACCTCCTATTCCGCCGCAATTGACTGAAATGGAATTATCGCGATTGATGCGTCGGCGCGCAGAGAAAGACGCTAACGTATTAAATTTTATGGGTGCCGGTGCTTATGAACATCATATTCCTGCCGCAGTTTGGGAAGTGACGGGGCGCGGTGAATTCATGACCGCTTATACGCCTTATCAAGCCGAAGCGAGTCAAGGCACATTGCAATTGTTGTATGAATATCAAACCATGATGGCGAGCTTGATGAGTTTGGATGTGTCAAATGCTTCATTGTATGACGGTGGCTCGGGATTAGCAGAGGCTATTTTAATGGCTGCTCGCACGCATCGCAAAAATAAAACCCATCGTATTTTTTTGCCAAGTACCGTCCATCCCTTATATCGGCAAGTAGTTAAAGCCATTGTCGGTCAACAAGACATCGAAATCGTTGAAATTCCTTTTGATAAGACGACCGGAAAAACGAATCTTGCTACGTTAGAAAAAATGGCTAAAGATAATTTAACGGCTTTAGTGATCCCACAGCCGAATTTTTTTGGTGCATTAGAAGACGTTGATGCATTGACAGATTGGGCGCACGCCCAACACGCTTTAGTGATTGGTGTAGTCAATCCTCTCGCGATGGCGTTATTGAAACCACCCGGACAATGGGGCAAAAAAGGGGCGGATATTGCGTGCGGCGAAGGGCAGCCCTTGGGTGTGCCATTAGCCTCGGGTGGTCCTTACTATGGTTTTCTCTGCTGTCAGCAAGAACATGTCCGTCAATTGCCGGGTCGAATCGTTGGGCGCACGGTGGATCAAAGCGGCAAACAAGGATTTGTTTTAACACTGCAAGCGCGCGAGCAACACATTCGTCGAGCGAAAGCCACTTCCAATATTTGTACCAATCAAGGATTGTTAGTCACAGCCAGCACGATTCACATGAGCTTGTTAGGCCCCAATGGTTTGCGCAAAGTGGCGTTGGCATGTCATCAAAATTTGAATGTGTTGCGGGAAAAATTGCAGCAGCTGAAGGGGGTGCGTCTCACTTTTTCGGGTCCTTCCTTTCATGAAATGGTGATTCAATTAGACAAGCCCGTGGAACCTGTCTTAGCGCTGCTGGCCCAGCAAAAAATCCAAGCAGGATTGGCACTTAAACCATTCTATCCTGAATTAGAAAACAGTTTATTAATTTGTGTTACTGAAACTAAAACGGTGGAAGATTTGGATCGGTTGGTTAAGCAATTAGGGGCTGTATTATAAAAGGATTTGGTGGGCAAGCGGCAGCTTGCCCACCAATCTGTATGTCAAAGGACAACGCTATGTCATCACAATTAATTTTTGAATTATCCGAAAAAAACCGCACGGCTAGCGCACAAATCCCGCGGTTAGCCAATAATCAGATAGCTATTGCACCCGAATTATTAAGACAAGATATTCCTTTGCTACCTGAAGTCTCTGAGTTGCAAGTGGTGCGGCATTTTACCCGTTTGTCACGCAAAAATTTTTCCATCGATACACAATTTTATCCGCTCGGTTCTTGCACCATGAAATATAATCCGCGCGGCGTACACCGGGCCGCTATGTTGGATGGGTTTTTAAGTCGTCATCCACTGGCATTGGATTGTCATAGCCAAGGTTATTTAGAATGTGCCTATGAATTACAAGAAATTTTAAAAGCACTCACTGGCATGAAAGGCGCATCACTGACACCCATGGCGGGCGCGCAAGGCGAATTTGCGGGTGTCGCAATGATTCGTGCTTATCATCGCTCGCGCAATGATTCGGCTCGCACAGAAATGTTAGTGCCAGATGCAGCACATGGGACAAATCCCGCCACGGCCGCCCAATGTGGATACAAAGTGCGAGAAATTCCGACAGATGCGGAAGGCAACGTGGATATTGAAGCCTTGCGCGCCGCTGTCGGCCCGCAAACAGCGGGAATTATGTTAACCAATCCTTCCACTCTCGGCGTGTTCGAGCAAAAAATTCAAGAAATCGCTAAAATCATGCATCAAGCAGGTGGATTGCTTTATTACGATGGCGCGAATTTAAATGCCATCCTGGGGAAAGTGCGCCCAGGAGACATGGGCTTTGATGTGATGCATATTAACTTGCATAAAACATTTGCAACCCCCCATGGTGGTGGTGGTCCCGGTGGTGGTCCTGTTGCAGTGAGCGAACGTCTTGTTCCTTTTTTACCCGTGCCCATGGTCAGCAAAACGGCAGAAGGCTATCGCTGGTTAACGGAAGCCGATTGTCCGCAAACGATTGGACGTTTATCTACGTTCATGGGCAATGCGGGCATTATTTTGCGCGCTTACGCTTACGCACGGTTGCTAGGCCAAGAAGGGATGCATCGTGTTGCGGAATATGCCACATTGAATGCAAATTATATTTTGACGAAATTAAAGAAAGCCGGTTTTACCTTGGCTTATCCGACACGACGTGCGAGCCACGAATTTATTGTGACCATGAAGCATGAAGCCAAAGAGTTAAATATTACTGCATTGGATGTAGCGAAACGGTTACTCGATTATGATTGTCATGCCCCTACGATGTATTTCCCCTTGTTGGTACCGGAATGTTTATTAATCGAGCCGACGGAAACGGAAAGCAAGCAAGCACTCGATGCATTTACGAATGTCTTAATTAAAATTTTGCATGAAGCCAAAACGAATCCCGAGTTATTAAAAAACGCGCCGCATAACTTACCCGTACGACGTTTAGATGAAGTGAAAGCTGCGCGTGAGTTGGACTTAGTATATAGAGAAGAAAACCGCACGCTGATAGAAGGATAAAATGTAGTCGGCGCATACAGTGTAAATAAATGTAGGGTGGATTAGACGCGCTTTTCGCGTCGTAAACCACCTTTTCGACTTCAACCTATTATCAAAATAGAGAGCATTCATGTCATATCACTGGGCAGTCATCGGAGCAGGCCCCGCCGGCATTGCAACTGTAGGTAAATTAATTGACGCGGGCGTCCCATCCGAAAAAATCGCATGGATCGATCCTCATTTTGCGGTCGGTGATTTTGGCATGTTATGGCGTAACGTACCTAGTAATACGCGCATTAAATTATTTCTCCAATTTCTTAATGCTTGCACATCCTTCAATTATCATCAGTGCTCGGAAAATTTTGCGCTCAATCAAGCCGATCCTAATCAAACTTGTCAGTTAAGTTTAATGAGCGACCCCCTGCTTTGGGTCACGCAACAGTTAAGAAAAAATGTTTTTTCTATCGAAGATGTTGCGGAAACTATTTCGCTAAATCATCGTCAATGGCATATTAAATTACAAAAAAACGCAACCATTCAAGCAAAAAACGTGGTGCTTGCCATTGGCGCCGAAGCACAACAGCTTAATTTTCCCAAGCCCTCTATCATTCCTTTGCAAGATGCGATGGACAACCAACGCTTGCATCACCATTGCAAAAAAGAAGATACAATTGCTGTATTTGGATCTTCCCATTCCGCTATGTTGGTATTGCGCAATTTAGTTGAAAGCGGTGTCCAGCGCATTATTAATTTTTATCGCACGCCACTGCGTTATGCCGTTTATTTACCCGATTGGATCTTGTTTGACGATACGGGGTTGAAAGGCCCCACTGCAGAGTGGGCGCGCGAAAATATCGATGGCAAATTACCGGCTGGGTTAGAGCGGGTCTATTCAAATGATGAAAACGTCGAACACTTTTTACCGCAATGCAATAAAGTCGTTTATGCAGTAGGCTTTCAACGCCGCACATTGCCTGTGATCGAAAACATGAGTCACGTTTCTTATATTGAAGAGTGCGGCATCATTGCGCCTGGCTTGTTTGGTGTGGGTATTGCATTTCCTGAAGGGAAATATAATCCTTTAGGTATTTATGAATACCGTGTGGGTCTTTGGAAATTCATGGATTATTTACAAAGAATGATGCCCATTTGGTTGAAATACTCTGTTTAAGCTCTGTGCACGATAAAATTGCATAGAATGCCTTCCCTGCTGGAAAGGCATTCTATGCAATTTTATCGTGCTTACCATTTATAAGATATTTTCCAGCCCATAAATTAACTGATTTAATTCCATCACTTTTTTACATGCCAGTATAATTCCCGGCATAAAGCACAAGCGATCAATAGTGTCGTGACGTATGGTCAGTGTTTCGCCGAGGCTCCCGAAAATAATTTGTTGGTGTGCGACTAGACCGGGTAAACGGATGGCGTGGATGTGAATGTCTTGATAGCTTGCACCGCGTGCCCCGGGAATAATTTCTTTGGTGGTGGAAGGAGAAGATGCATTTTCTGTTCCCAATGTTTCAGCAAGCATTTCTGCGCTGCGAATTGCCGTACCAGAAGGGCTGTCTAATTTTTTATCATGGTGCATTTCGATGACTTCGACCGCAGAAAAATATTTTGCCATGTCGCGTGCGTGCTTCATCATTAAAACCGCGCCCAAGGCAAAATTCGGTGCGATAATGCCTCCGCGTTGTAATGTTGCACATTGCTGTTGCAGCGCGACGACTTGTTCTTTAATTAAGCCTGATGTGCCGATGACGGGACGCGCACCGGATGCGATGATGGTTTGCAAATTAGTAAATACGGATTCTGCGTTAGTGAGGTCAACGACAACATCCGCCTGACTCTTCTGAATCACGTCGGCCAAAACATCGGTGTGCCCCGCTGTTGCTACTAAACGGAGGTCTTTATCTGCTTCGACAGCCTTAACACAAAGCTGCCCCATTTTTCCCGCCGCGCCATTGACTAATACCCGAATTGTCATGATTTAAATACCTCCTGAGATCAGGTGATATATTATAATAAATAACGTGAAAATAATTGCTGTATCAAACGCTTTTTGAAACAATGCAAAAATAGCAAAGAAAACGGGGTAGTTGCTAAGTGATTGACAGTGAAGGCTTTAGACATGGCGTTGGAATTATTTTGGTAAATGCCAAGCGTCAGCTATTTTTAGCAAAAAGGATTGGTAAACCCGCTTGGCAATTTCCGCAAGGTGGTATGCAAGAAACGGAAACGCCAGAAGAAGCAATGTACCGTGAACTAAAGGAAGAAATTGGTTTATCTCCGGAATCGGTCAAAATTTTAGCCAGCACCAAGCGATGGTTGCGTTATCGGTTACCCAAACGGTTAATTCGACAACATTCGCGACCTCTTTGTATTGGCCAAAAACAAAAATGGTTTTTATTGCGCATGGTAGGGCCGGATGGAGACATTGATTTGACCGGCACGGATAGCCCAGAGTTCGACTCGTGGGCGTGGGTATCTTACTGGTATCCCCTGACGCAAGTTGTGGCATTTAAGCGCCGTGTGTATAGCATGGCAATGAAAGAATTTGCCCGTGTGGTTTTGTCGCGACGGTTTTGGGAAATGTAGAGAGTTGTTGGAAGCAAAAAGATCTTATATAAAATGTAGGGTGGATTAGACGCGTTTTTTGCGTCGTAATCCACCAAATAAGAAAATGACCGCTTTTTATTTGGTGGATTACGGCAAAAAACGCCTAATCCACCCTACGTTTTATGATCGTTCCTGCACCACCAAACAGATAGAGTAAATTTATGCTGAAAGCGCTGCGGAGAATTATTCAAGAGGTTTCAAACGCTCAAGACTTTAAAGACGCGCTGGATATCATGGTCAAGCGGGTGGCTAAGGCGCTTGCGACCGAGGCGTGCTCTATTTATTTGTTGGATCGTCGTCATGGTGAATATGTTTTAATGGCGACGCAAGGATTAAACCCCCAAGCGGTTGGCAAAGCGCGTATTGGACTGAATCAAGGTTTAGTGGGTTTTGTCGGTGAGCGCGAAGAGCCGCTGAATATCGATGATGCACCGCATCACCCGCGTTTTTTAGCGGTCCCTGATCTTGGCGAAGAAAATTATAACGCTTTTTTGGCCGCACCTATTATTTACCATCGCCAAGTACTGGGTGTTTTTGTTGCTCAACACGCAGAAGAGCGGCGTTATGATGAATCACAAGAAGCATTTTTAGTTACCGTCGCCACCCAAATTGCCGCCGTTATTGCCCATGCTGAAGCCATAGGCGAAGTCGCGCAACTTTATGATACGCACGCTGAAAAAGAAATTGAAACGACTTATTCGGGTATACCCAGTGCGCCGGGTGTGGGTATCGGTGTCGGTGTGGTGGTTTTTCCGATGCTAGATTTATATGCTGTGCCGGATCGAGAGCCTGAAGATCCTGAAGCCGAAATTCGATTATTAGAAGTGGCGCTGGCAGCAGGTCGTGAAGATTTTCGCGTTTTAGGCGAGCGACTGTATCCCAATCTTCCGCTAGAAGAGCGCGCTTTATTTGAAGTGTATCAACGCATGTTAGATACGACAGATCTGGGTGCTGAAATTGTGCATGCCATTCGTCGAGGTAATTGGGCACAAGGTGCGTTGCGTGAAGTCATTCAAGCGCATGTGGCGCAGATGGAAAGTTTAGACAATGAATATTTACGTGAGCGTGCGGTCGACATTAAAGATTTAGGTCACCGTGTTTTAGCGTATTTGCAACGCAATGAGCGAGTCTTGCCGCAATATGCTGAGCGCTCGATTCTGATTGGCCAAGAGCTTACTGCAGCGGATTTAGCGGAAGTACCAGAAGGGTGTTTAGTGGGTGTCGTATCCGTACAAGGGTCAAGTAGTTCGCATGTGGCAATTTTGGCTCGCGCGATGGGCGTGCCAACAGTCATGGGGGTGAGCGACATTCCCCTACATGACTTACAAGATAAAGAAATTATTATCGACGGTTTTTATGGCCAAATTTATGTGTCACCGAATGCAGCATTACGTGAAGAATTTCAAAAACTCGCACTCGAAGAACATGAACTGACAGCGTCTTTGGAAGCGTTACGTGATCAAGCTGCGCAAACAGCAGATGGCGAACGAGTTTCATTAATGGTAAATATGGGCTTGGGCGCGGATGTTGGATTATCGTTGGCAGCAGGTGCGGAAGGTGTCGGTTTATATCGTACTGAAACCCCTTTTTTAGTGCGCGATCGTTTCCCGACCAGTGAGGAACAGCGCGTGCTTTATCGACAATTACTTACCTCATTCGCACCGCGTCCTGTTACGATGCGTACCTTGGATGTTGGAGGTGATAAAGATCTCTCTTATTTTCCTGTCAAAGAAGATAATCCTTTTTTAGGTTGGCGCGGCATTCGTATCACTCTCGATCATCCAGAAATTTTTCTGACGCAAGTGCGTGCAATGATGCGTGCTAGTCAGGATTATCATAATTTACGCATTATGTTGCCGATGATTACCGATGTGAGTGAGGTCGATGAAGCCATGCGTCTGTTAAAAAAAGCGTTTGCAGATGTGCGTGAAGAAGGATTTGATATTCAGATGCCGGAAGTCGGCGTCATGGTCGAAGTGCCGTCCGCTGTTTATCAAGCGCGGGCTATTGCAAAACGTGTAGACTTTTTGTCAGTAGGAAGTAATGATTTAACTCAGTATATTTTAGCGGTAGACCGTAACAATTCTCGCGTTGCCAATTTATTTGACTCGCTCCATCCTGCTGTCTTGCGTGCCTTGATGCAAGTGGTAGAGGGCGGACACCAAGAAGGTAAGCATGTGAGTATTTGCGGAGAGCTCGCAGGAGATCCTGTGGCTGTTTTGCTGCTTGTTGCTATGGGTTTTGATTCGCTTAGCATGAGCGCTTCTTCACTTAGTCGTATGAAATGGGTTATTCGTCAATTTTCCAAAAAGAAAGCGTGTAAATTGTTGCAAGAAGTCCTCGCAATGGAAAGCACGGTGATGATTCGTTGTCATATGGAATTGGCGCTTGAACAAGTCGGGTTGGGTGGGTTGATTCGGGCGGGGCGGCGATAAGGATGATATATTAATGTAGGGTGGACAAAGCGCAGCGTGCCCACCATCTATTTTACTCACTGAAATTAGATCGTAAAGACGAGGCAGGCATCTTTCGTATTGCATCTCGCTCAGCAGTTGTTAACCATTTGTTAAGCGCATCTTGCTCTAATAAAAGCATGGGATGTTTTTCTTTATCCAGCGAATGTTGCGCGCCATTTTTATTATGAAATCCGGTAATGACGAGCTCGCTAGCAAAGAGTTGATAGTCAAAATAAGCAACTTGATTTGAGTCTTTTCTGGCATGCGGCATGAGTGTCAATGCGCTATTTATTTTATCGATAATCTCTTTTAATTCATCAATGCGCGGATGGCTTTTCTTTTTTTTAAATAGAGTAAAGCAACCACATTTTCTTTCTTGCATAGAAGAAAAACTAAAAGTTAAAGACGGGGGTGATGAGGATACCCATTCGATGGTAAGTTCTTCTTTTGCTTTTTTTGATCTAGGCAACATTCCGTGTCCTCCTATTCAAGACCAAGTCATGTTAGATAAAAATAATGAAATTGTATAGGGTCTTAGCCGCAGCTTGTGCGATATTGGGAACATTCAAGCTCTGGCTTTAAAAATAGAAAGGTTGAATTGAAATAGAAGGTTGTTTGATGTTAACTATTTTTCTCACTATTGGCGCTCTCGCTGGCATTCTCTCGGGACTTTTTGGTCTAGGAGGCGGCGTTGTTATCATTCCCGCACTGTCGTATGTTTTTTTAAATTCTACCGTTATTCCGCACTCGGAAAGTATGCAAATGGCAATCGGTACCTCACTTGCTGTTATTATTCCCACTTCAGCCTCCGCACTTTATGCCCATCATCGCCGCGGCTCTGTGCGATGGGATTTGTTTCGCTTAATGTTACCGGGTTTGATCGTAGGCGCTATTATCGGCGCCATCATTGCGCACTATCTTCCTTCTCGGTATTTGAAAATGATATTTGCTATTTTTTTGTTCATGGTGAGTCTGCATACTCTTTTTGTGAAACCGACTCAGCTCAGGGAAACGCCGCTGTCGTTCACGATCATCCGTCTGGGATCTTTGTGCATTGGCACACTGGCCAGTTTACTGGGAGTAGGAGGTGGAACTTTATTGGTGCCTTTTTTATTGCAATGCCAATTAGACATGCGTGATGCAACGGGGACATCGGTTGCTTGTGGGTTGTCGATAGGGATCGTTGCTACGATGAGTTTTATGTTATCCGGGTTATTTTCCGTGAAGCAGGCCGCATGGAGTACCGGTTATATTTATTGGCCTGCTTTTTTGGGCATTGCGGTTGCCAGTACCTTATTAGCCCCACTGGGCGCCGCCTTGGCGCACAAACTGCCGCGCGAATTATTAAAGCGTGTGTTCGGTGTATTTTTATTGCTGATGGCCTGTGATATGTTGTTCTTTAAATAAAATAGGTGCTCTCATGCTAACTTATCCTGCTATCGATCCCATTGCATTTCATCTTGGCCCCTTGTCAGTGCACTGGTACGGCATTATGTATTTAATTGGTTTCATCTGTGGTTGGGCATTACTGGTGATGCGGGGCCGTCATTCTCCGCGCGGTTTTACCACAGAACAAATCTCCGACATGGTGTTTTATGCGGCACTGGGCATTATCGTAGGCGGACGCCTGGGTTATATGTTGTTTTATAATTTTTCGGAAGCCATGCAGCATCCTCTTCGTATTTTTGCTATTTGGCAGGGCGGTATGTCTTTTCATGGGGGGCTGTTGGGTGTCATTATTGCTATGGCGCTTTATGCCCGCAAAATTGGCAAGCCTTTGATTGAATTAACAGATTTTATTGCACCCGTCGTGCCTATTGGTCTAGGCGCCGGGCGCATAGGTAATTTTATTAATGGTGAATTATGGGGACGCGTGACGGATATACCCTGGGCCATGGTTTTTCCATCAGCCGGCGATTTGCCGCGCCATCCTTCTCAGCTTTATGAATTTTTACTGGAAGGCGTCGTTTTATTTTTGGTGTTATGGATTTTTTCTCGTAAAGAGCGACCACGTTGGGCCGTATCCGGATTATTTTTGCTACTGTATGGTCTGTTTCGTTTTATTGTAGAATTTTTTCGTGAACCCGATAGCCAAATTGGTTTCGTCGCTTTTGACTGGATGTCAAAAGGACAATTATTATCAATTCCTATGATTGTTTTAGGGGCTTTATTACTCATCGGCGCCTATCACTGCAAAGGCAGAGGAAAAATAGCATGCAACAATACTTAGATTTTTTACGCACGATACGTGATCACGGTATTCAAAAAACAGATCGAACAGGTACAGGTACCTTGAGCGTGTTTGCTTATCAAATGCGCTTTGATTTAAGTAAAGGATTTCCGTTAATTACGACCAAGAAGGTTTCGTTGCGGAGCATCATTCATGAATTACTGTGGTTTTTGCAAGGCGATACCAATATCCGTTATTTGCATGATAACAAAGTCACGATTTGGGATGAGTGGGCGGATGCGGAAGGTAATTTAGGTCCGGTATATGGGAAGCAATGGCGTGCATGGGAAACCAGCGAGGGTAAAACCATAGATCAAATCAGTGAAGTCATTACACAAATTAAAAAAAATCCTGATTCCCGGCGTTTGATTGTAAGCGCTTGGAATGTCGGTGAATTAGCAAAAATGAAATTGCCGCCCTGTCATGCTTTTTTTCAATTTTATGTCGCAAACAATAAATTATCCTGTCAGTTGTATCAACGTTCCGCCGATGCTTTTTTGGGCGTGCCATTTAATATCGCATCGTATGCTTTACTCACCCATATGATTGCGGAGCAGTGTGGATTGTCTGTGGGTGAATTTATTTGGACAGGGGGTGATTGCCATCTCTATCTTAATCATCTCGAGCAAGCAAATTTGCAATTGTCTCGTAAGCCATTTCCTTTGCCGCAATTGATTTTAAAACGCAAACCCGCTTCAATTTTTGATTATCAGTTTGAAGATTTTGCTATAGTGAATTATGAAGCACATCCGCATATTAAAGCAGAAGTGGCTGTGTAAGAAATAAAAAGAGAACAAAATGTAGGGTGGAGTTAGTGCGATTTTGCGCTTTAATTGTTGTTAATGGTGGATTACGACACAAAAAACGTGTCTAATCCACCCCTACATTTTATAGAAATAAGGACTTGCCTATGTGCAGATTACTGGTCGTCTTAATCTTACTCTTTGTTGATATACCTGCCTTCGCAAATCCCGAGCTTCATTGCACGCCATTAATAATGAAAAGTGAAAATAAAGAGATTGTTTTGCCAGGCCCAGATGAACCTCGGGCAACGAAAATCTATGTTTTTAAAAATTTAACTGCACACAGTATTTGGTTGGACCATCCCGTTCTCCATCCTTCCGCTGGTGCCGGTTGGTCGTCTTATCTACGCACGGGAAATACGTCTGCATTATGGGTGAATCGCAAAAATTTTAATATCAATTGTGCATTAATTAAACCCGGAAAATTGGAATATTTAAATTGTGCTAAATCGATTGCGATTTGTGAACCGAAAGAAGTAAAAATGAACCCGTCGCGTAAGGGTACCTTTTGGTTGGTGGAAAATAAGCCGCTGGATGCTTTGTTGAAAATGTTGGCTAAGGTTAAATAAAATGTAGGGTGCCAGATTGTTTGGTGGATTACGACGCAAAAAACGCGTCGTGCCACCCTACATTTTTACACAGGCAATAATAGGGTAATCACTGTCCCCACTTCCAGCTCACTTGCAATCGTAATGGAGCCTTGATGCAATTCAACAATTGATTTAACAATCGCCAAGCCTAAACCCACTCCCCCTTCCGATCGGGTTCGAGCCGAGTCCACGCGATAAAAGCGATTAAATAATTTCGGTAAATGTTCTGAAGCTATGCCAATGCCATTGTCTTTTATTTTTATTTCTATCGTTTGATTTATTTGGCGCGTTTCGAATTGAATGACTCCTCCGGAAGATGAGTATTTGAGCGCATTTGATAGTAAGTTGCTTAGCATGCGGCGAAACATAATGGCGTTTACAAACAAAGATGCATCGCCTTCACTGGTTATCTGAATCAATTTTTCGTCAGCGATAGCTTGATAAAATTCAGAAATTAAAGTGATTTCATTGGCGACATGAATCCATTCTTTTTGTATATCTAATTTAGGATTTTCAGCTCGCGCTAAAAATAAAATATTTTCGATTAATTGGGCAATTCGCTGCAATTCTTCCATGTGTGATTCTAAGACATGTTGATAATCATTCAGGGTATGAGGCCGCGATAAAATGATTTCCGCTTCCCCCATTAAATTGTTGATGGGGCTGCGTAATTCATGCGCCAAATCAGCAGAAAATTGCGTCAAATGCAAAAAAGCATTTTCAATGCGCGCAAGCATTTCATTGAATGCAATGCCTAGGCTGCGTAATTCTTTTGGCCAAGAGTTAGGATCAATGCGTTTATGTAATGAAGTCACGGTTATTTTTTGGGTGGCTTCCGTGAGGCGATCAAGGCTCTTCATAGCACGATGTGCGATAAAAAAGCCTAACAAAATAGCAATCACCATGACGGAAAATAAAATAATTGCGAGTAATTGGCTATATTGCGCAATCACTTTTTGTTGATATGTAATATCCAATGCAACTTGTATTAAAATAGGTGTTCGCGTGTTGCCGATTTCGCTTTTGGTCTGCATTAATACATAATGGCTTTTACCCGAGCGCCAATAAACATTTTCTTTTTTGGGGCCTTCCGGCACGCGTTGAAAAAGTGGCGATTGTTGAAATGTTTGATTAAAAAAAGGAGTTTCTAATATCACATTGTGAGTCTGATCTAAAATTCGAATGTAATAGCGATATTCGGAATCAGTCTCTGTATAAGGTGTTTCAATCAATTCTTGCTTGAGTGCCAACAACTTTTCTGGTTGATTTTGTAATAGATTTTCCAGGACACCTATTTCGTCAGATAAAAATTGATGATTGGCTTTATGTAAAATATGAATTGTCATGCCATATAAAAATAAGCCGGTGATGATGAGTAATAGCGCTGTTGTGCAGCCATAAAATAAGGTTAGACGTGTTTTGAGGGAAAATGATTTTATTATCATAATTCCTGCTCAAGAATATAACCGACGCCGCGTACGCTATGAATTAATTTGATTTCAAAAGGACCATCCACTTTTTGTCGCAAACGTTTAATAGCCACATCCACGATGTTCGTGTCCGTTTCAAAATGAATATTCCAAACATGGGCGGCAATTAAGGTGCGCGGTAGAACTTCGCCCTGATGTTGTGCCAAAAAGGTAAGTAGGGCAAATTCTTTAACGGTTAAGTCGAGTCGATGCGCGCCACGCGTGGCACGATGTTCGATTAAATGAATAGTCAGGTCTGCAATTTTAATAAGGTTAGTTTGTTGCGCGCTACCCCGACGTAGCAGCGTTCGAATACGTGCTAATAATTCCGAAAATGCGAAAGGTTTAATTAAATAATCATCTGCACCCAATTCAAGCCCTTTAACTTTCTCTTCTACATCATCACACGCTGTTAAAAATAAAATGCGTACATTTTGTTGAGAGCGGCGAATTTCTTTAATCACTGACCAGCCATCTAATTTAGGTAGCATCACGTCGAGAATAATCAGGTCATAATGATTTTTTTGAGCAAGCTGTAAGCCCGTTTGACCATTATTTGCAATATCTGCACTAAAGCCATTTTCGCTCAGACCTGTTGCCAGAAAAGCGGCGGTTTTATCTTCATCTTCAATAATGAGTATTTGCATAATATGAGGTCTGTTGACAATGGGCTTGGCCTATTGTCCCTTTAAATTGCAGATGCACTCAACAAAAACTTGTGAGATCATGATTATTCCGGCTGATTTTTATAAGGGATATATGAAAATCAAGATAATGGATCTCACCGTACAAGACATTCGGTTTCCGCTTAGAGCGGACGATTCTTTATTGAATAAAGAAAGCCAAAAATATTCAGCCGCTTATGTCACCTTGTATACCAATTATCCCGCTTTAAAAGGCTACGGTCTTATCATTACTGCAGATCAAAGCAGTGCCGTGTGTGTGGCAGCCATTAAAATGATGAGATATACCATTATAAATAAAGAGTTAACTCAACTTACTGAGCATATTGGTGATATATGGCATCAAATTATTACCGACCCTGATTTACACGCGCTGGTTTCTGATAAAAATATTATTCATTTGGCCACAGCCGCTATTATGAATGCTGTCTGGGATTTATGGGCGCGGCGCGAAAGAAAACCATTATGGCGATTAATCGTTAATATGAGTCCAGAAGAATTGATTCGGTGTCTCCATTTTAACGATCTCACCGATACAATTACGGCAGCAGAAGCATTAGAAATTTTACGCAACAATGCACCGACCAAAGCACAGCGCATCGCGCATTTACTTCAAAACGGCTATCCCGCTTATCGGGCTGTAACAGGGCAGCCATCTCACGGATCGGCAGGTAAGCATGTCAATAATCGAGTGATGTTTAAAGAATTATTACAAACCGATGCAGTTGATTTCAGTTATGCCGATAGTTGTCGTGCCGGTGGTGTTAATGAAATGCTCATTTTGCTTTTAATGGCGGCAAAATTTAACGTGCCCATGTCGCCACGCACCAGTGGTATGGGATTAGATGAGTACTCACAACACTTAGCTATGGTAGATTATATTTATATTTCAGGGTTACTAGAAAATCGCATGTTGGAGTATGCGGATCATTTACATGAACATTTTACGGCACCAGCGACTATCCAAAATGGCCATTATCAAGTTCCATTGGCCTCTGGTTACAGTATAGAAATAAAAGAATCCTCTTTGATTCAATACAATTACCCACACGGACGAGCATGGGGAATCCAATGAAAACACGAAAACTAGGCAATACCAATTTGGAATTAACTGAGCTAGGTTTTGGTGGCTTGGCAGTCGGCAATCTTTATCGTGCCACCTCAAACGAAGAAGCATTGACCGCCATTAAAGCGGCTTGGCATGGCGGCGTACGTTATTTTGATACAGCGCCTTCTTATGGTTATGGCTTGAGTGAACGGCGCATCGGCGATGCGCTGCGCGAATTTGATCGCGGAAGTTATATTATTTCAACTAAAGTAGGGCGTTTACTCATACCCGATGCCTCTCCTAAAAAACACGAACATTTTCCAGGCTCACTGCCTTTTCGTGTGGAATATGATTATTCCTATGATGGCGTAATGCGATCGTTTGAGCATAGTTTGCAGCGGCTGGGTACGCACTATATCGATATGATTTATATTCATGATATCGGTCGCTTAACGCATGGTCCGGCACACGATGTCATGCTGAAAGCATTGCTGGATAGTGGTTATCGTGCCTTAGTTGAATTGCGCGAACAAAAAGTGATTCGCGCAATTGGGTTGGGAGTCAATGAATGGGAAGTCTGTCTTGAAGTCATGCCGCATACTAACCTAGATTGTTTTATGTTAGCCGGGCGTTATACGTTATTGGAGCAATTGGTGTTACAAAAGTTTTTTCCCGAATGTCAAAAGCGCAATATTTCAGTGATCGCAGCAGGCCCTTATAATTCAGGTATTTTAGCGAATGGACAAAATTATAATTATGAAGCTGCCGATCATAAGACGTTATTACGCGTCAATGCCATTCAAAAAATTTGTGATGCTCACCAAATTGATTTACCGCATGCTGCTTTGCAGTTTCCGTTGCGGCATTCCCAAGTAATTTCAGTTGTTGCAGGTGCTCGCACGGAAGAGCAAGTTTCTCTCTCAGTGAATTACGTGCAACAACAAGTACCTAACCGGTTATGGCAATCATTGAAAGAAGCGGAATTAATAGCAAGCGAATCACCAGTTTAATAGGAGACTACAGCCATGAATTTTCCCATTACGGATTCTCATTTGCATTTGTGGGATGACAAAAATTTGCATTATTCGTGGTTAAAAACGTTGCCTATGCTAGATCGCTCGTTTTTATTATCTGATTTAATGGAGGCCACCAAGTCATTGCATCTCGAGTCTATCGTTTTTGTGCAATCGGGCTGTGATGAAACAGAATCATTAGATGAAGTCAATTGGGTCACGGATCTTGCAAAACGCGATGCCCGTATTCAAGCCATTATTGCTTATGCCGCACTTGAAACAGGCGACAATGTGCAGGATTATTTGACCCTACTTAAAAAAAATAAATTAGTTAAGGGTGTGCGTCGATCCTTAAATAACGAGAAAGATGATTTTTGTTTGCAAGAAAAATTTATTCAAGGTGTAAAATTGTTGACGGAATTTAATTTTAGTTTTGATATTTGTATTCGTGCACAGCAATTACCCTCCGTGATTCGCATGGTTGAGCAATGCCCGCAAGTGAAGTTTATTTTAGAACATTTAGGAAATCCCGCAATTGCAGAAAAAGAATTGACCCGCTGGCAGGCGCAAATAACCGAACTTGCCGTATTTCCGAATGTTTGGTGTAAAGTATCTCGTTTTCTTCATGAAGATCGCCCCGCGTGGAGTTCGGAAGATTTAAAACCTTATCTTTATCATGCGATAAAAGAATTTAGTTATGATCGTGTGCTGTTTGGCAGCGATTGGCCTGTTGTTAATTTAGCGGCAAGTTATGCGCATTGGATGCATACATTATATGATTTATTGAGTCATAATAATGCCTCGCCAGAAGAATTAGAAAAAGTGTTTCATAGTAATGCGCGACGCTGTTATGAAATGCAAACAGAGGTGGTGGAGATTTAGTTCAAATGAAATTACTTCGTTATGGTGCGCCGGGCGCAGAAAAACCCGGCTGCTTAGATGTGCACGGTAAAATTCACGATTTATCACAGCATATTCCAGATATCACCGGCGATATTTTAACGCCAGAAGGCTTAGCTTATTTGAACGCCCTAGAAATAGAGAGTTTGCCGCTTGTTACGGGTAATCCACGTTTAGGTGCGCCTATTCATCGTGTCGGAAAATTTTTATGCATCGGATTAAATTATTTGGATCATGCGGCAGAAATGAATGTGCAACCACCGACGGAGCCGGTGTTGTTTAGTAAGGCAACGAGTGCAATGTGTGGTGCAAAAGATGATTTAATTATTCCCTATGGCTCAACTCATACGGATTGGGAAGTTGAGTTGGGTATTGTCATCGGCAAACCCGCCAAGCGAGTAGCTGAAGCCGCCGCGCTAAATTATATTGCAGGATACTGTCTGATTAACGACGTGTCAGAGCGTCACTATCAATTGCAGGGTACCGGTCAATGGATCAAAGGAAAGAGTTGCGACACGTTTGGTCCAGTTGGCCCTTGGTTAGTGACGAAAGATGAAATTCCCGATCCGCAAAATTTAACACTTTGGTTGAGCGTGGACGGTAAGCGTTATCAAGAAGGCCATACCCGCAACATGATTTTTAGCGTCGCGTTTATTGTCAGTTATCTTTCACAGTTTTTCACATTACATCCAGGCGATATTATTTCAACCGGCACACCGGCAGGCGTTGGATTAGGTCAAAAACCAGATCCTATTTATTTGAAACCAGGACAATGCGTGAAACTCGGTATTTCAGGATTAGGCGAGCAAGAACATTTAACGATTGAAGAAAAGATCAAGTAACCTCATTACGCATCCTATTTAAAAATACTAAATGAGGTTACTTGGCACCGTTTGCTATTTTAATTGAGAGTGAATCGGCGCTGCTCTGTATTGTCTTGCTTTCTTTCGTCTTCTACATCAAGCCCCACAATACTCGGTCTTAAAGAAAATAATCTACTAGTAATTGATGGTCGTCTTGATGCAGGAGCGTGATTTTGTTTTTCAGTTGCGAGCGAAATACCTGCATTGCTATCAGTTGAGAAAGATGTTTTATCCTTATCTTCAAAAGGACCAGCAGCAAGATGAGTGATCAATTTAAGAATATCGTTATGAGGGTTTAACTTTAAAGCGGAAGAAACACCAGCAGCGACAAGCATTATTTGAGCTTCTTTTTTACCTTTTTCTAACACTGCTAATGCATCGTCCATGACCTTTTCGTTATTGATAAATTGACGATAAATATTGAGCCGGCTTCCCCTTTCCGCACCCGTAGCCAGATGACCCAAAATAGACCCTACATTTAACTTAAACAAAGCTTCAATGCCGCGCTTATTTTCGGGTGTGACAGGAATTAAGCCTTCAAAATTATGTGTGTGAGGCAATTCGGGAGAGGTAAAGCGAAGAAGTAGCCAATTCGTTAACAACAAGTCATCCCTAAGCTTCGGTGCTTCATCTTGTACAGCATATTTTCGCATAACGTGAGGAGTAAAGCCTGCTTTTGATGTAATTTTTAAAATGCTTTTTTTCAACTCTGGGCTATCAAGTTGCCTATTAGGCAAGTCCTTCGGTAAAGAACTCATTCGTACTATTCCATTCAGATCACGTACAACATAATGAGGCTGAGTACTATCAAAAGATAGGTATATCGTGCCCGGTTTTGCGTAGCCCTGAACCCGTATTAACGTAACATGCTCAACATCATCAGCATCAGTAGTGCCATGCCGCTCTGACATTATCGCGAGCTGATACGTATCCTTATCACGTCGCAGCTCTGACATTAACGCGAGGTGATACGTATCGCGAATAGACTCATCCTGCTCCGGATACGAAATTATATCTATATTTTTTTTGTCAATACAGTATGTACGATCCGCTGTTTTCGAAACAAAAATCGGCATAATTGAACAAGTATCGGTTGGAAAAAGATAGTGTGCTGACTCAGGTTTTGCATCTAGCTTGCTAATAAGAAGTGATTTTTCTTCTATCTCATTCTTTGTTTTTTCCTTAAAAGATATAATGGCGAGTGTTGCCAAATCTTTTTTAATTTGTCTTGCTTTATATTTAAAAAAGAAATGTGCGATACCAACAAAAGGTGAAGCAGCTAATGTCAAAACTCCTGCAAACAACACACGAGGAAGCTGTGTTGTCAAATTTATAAGAAGCACGAGAGGTGCCAGAAAAAATGCTTTTTGCGATAGCTTACTTAAGAGAGCATTGAATTTTCGTATTAATAAAGAAAAAATTAAAACATCAATCAACCCCTTGCTCGTATGGTGTTGTTTTCTAACGTTACTATTCACTACAACTAAATTGCTTAGTTTTGACGCTGTCTGAAAATGTTTTCCTAACAAAACTTCATACGTGTCACTCATTCGTTGCCAAAAAGTTGAACGGTATATCCGCGGCATCAGTTCCGTCCTTTCATCCATAATTAAAGAAAATGGATTGAGGCTGTCAGGCATGCCTGTAGGAGCAGTAAAATTTTGCAATGCTTTTTTAATGCGAGTGAGCACACAATTTCTCTCTACTTAATATAACGAATAGTGATTTTAAGTAATCATCCTTAAGAAACTCTTAATAAGCCAACTTTTGCAAAGAGAAAACCTCTGTACACGACAAAAATTCGCAATCGTCGTCCCGCGACTTGTTCGGCGTTGTTGAATAAATAGAAAAGGAAGAAATAAAAGGACACTTGAGGGGCATGGCGTGCCACACTGCTGTCCGGTAAATCGGTATTAAATTTTCACAACCGGTTTCTAATAAAAAATGTAGGGCACGAATTCAAATGCGAAGTGCAACACGATAAAAAAGAGCGGTC